>JAKOXM010000096.1 GCA_029781095.1 Bacteroidota bacterium | reverse complement strand
GACGAGGCTGGCGGACAGTACCGTGATTATGTTCGATACGATCGAACCGGGCGGTTTCCGGATTGTTCCGGTGAATCTTGACTCGACCGCCATTAATGTCCGGCTCGATTTTTTGACTTCGGCACCTCTGCCGACACGGCTCAACGCGCCGAAATACTGCCCCAGCAGCGATGATTTCCTCCCGGGGACAACGTTAGGCCTGATCGTAATGGATGTGGTTTTGCAACACAAACCCGATATGGGTGAAAAAGGAAATTCATGTACATATTCTTGCGGTTCTTCAGGTACCTTAAGCCAGTTGACAGCTAGTTCCAACGTCTTTACTATTACGATACCTTTCGGGGAATACAACGCGGGCATGTTAAAATACTTCACTGTGAATGGCTCAAAATTCGTCATTGAGTTTGGTGCGGATAACAAAATAAACCTGTACGAATGCCTGGAAAACGGGTGGTCAACCAGCCTCCAAACTTCGACAGACCCGAAAAGCGATGTTATCTGTACGAATGGCTCGGAAAGTTATTCGATTTCCAATCACAAGACTTCGGGAAGTACACCGGACCTGATAATCGAAATCGACACAGGGAACATGACTTCCAGCGGAACCGCGAGTGTGTGTGTACCCTTGGCTCACTAATCCTAGCGAGGTAATTTAACCTGTTTTCCGATAAAACATGATCGGTAAGTATTCCCGGTGCAGTGCCACACTGCACCGTGCCGGGGATTCTTTTGCCTTGCCGCAACTGCTAAACCATATTTCACCCAATTTTTTCACCAATAAATGCACAATCATGCACAATTTTAATCGGTTCCTGCCAAACCAGGAAAGTCTGTCGTCTGAATACGGCAACGACGAGATGGGCAATGAGTACGCCCAGTACGAAAGCCCTTTAAACGAAATGCACGAACTCGAACTGGCCGCCGAATTTCAGGAGATCAGCAACGAAGCCGAGCTCGCCAAATGGCTGGGCAAAGTATTCAGCAAAGTCAAAGGCATCAGCCGCAACTTCATTCAGTCGCCCGAAGGCCAGCGCCTGCGCAACGACGTCCGGCAAAGCGGCCGCAGGGTGCTCAAGTCCGGCTTGCAGAATATCTCCCAATACGCCGGACGGAACGCACAGGATTTTATTCCCGACCCTGATACGGGATATAACCTGAACCAGACCATCCAGTCGGCAGGCAACTGGGCAAACAACGCGGCCGTCGACAGTATGGGGCTCGACGCTGGTTACGACAATCCCGACGCCGGCTACACGGACGGCGATGAAGTGGCCCGCCAGTACACCCGTTTTGCAGCAGAGACCGCTAACCGTTATCTCAATAACCCATATCGTGGCCAGTACCCTGACGCTGCCCGTCGCATGGCTATGGTACAGGCTGCACGGCGCCATATGCCGCAATTGCTGAATGGCGGTCGGAATTACGGCCAATGGTATCGCACCCGCGGATACATCGTCGTGAAACTGGGCCAATAACCGCTATTCCCCTTCATTTTAACTGACCCCGATAAAATCCGTTGCGCACACGATAATTTGTAATTTATTGAATTTCAGTTTTTTACAATGAATTCGCCCGGCGCGACCCTCCATCTCTATTTTTTGACCATTAAAAATGTAATATCATGCATAATACTGATAGAGTAGTGCCCGAAATGGGCTATGAGAACGGATTCGAGATGAACGAATTCAGCAATGAGTTTGAATCCGAATTCGGCAATGAATTGGAATTCGATCCTGAATTCTCCCGTGAACAATACGAATCGCCGCTCAACGAATTGAACGAACTGGAACTCGCCACTGAATTGCTCGGTGTAACCAATGAAGCCCAGATGGATGAATTCATGCGAAACCTTTTCAAAAAGGTAGGCGCTGTTGCCAAGCGTGCCTGGAATTCACCTGTCGGTGGCTTTCTTCGCAAGAGCCTCGGCAAGCTGGCGCCTATTGCAGGTACCATGGTCGGCGGTATGTTCGGCGGCCCGCTCGGCGCCAAGATCGGCGGCAAGATCGGCAGCGGTGCTGCCCGGCTGTTCCGCCTCGAACTGGAAGGCCTGAGCGCCGAAGACCAGGAATTTGAAATAGCCCGCGCATACGTCCGTTTTGCCGGCGATGCCACCAAGCGGGCAGCAATGAACCACCAAAAAGGGATGGAGCCCAAAAAAGCGGTGCAGACGGCATTGGCTGAATCGGCCCGCCTGCACGCACCCGGCCTGCTCGAAACAAATGAAATGGGCGGTATGGACGGCGGTTACCGTTCTGCAGGGGCATCGCAGATCCCCGCCAGTGGCACCTGGTTCCGCAGGGGCAATCGGATCTACATAAAACTCTGGTCATGAACGCTTTCGGCTTCCTGCACACCGAGGCATTGTCGCTGCTCACCCGGCTCCGGCAGCTGTCGCCCTTTTCGCTCGTGATGCCCATGGCGCCGGCCGCCACCATTGGCGACGAGGCGATGGTGGCCATCGACCGGCACCTCGAAAAGGTAAAGGCTGATCTGCGGCATTCGGTCCGGCAATTTGTGCACTGGCTTGAGACATCTGCTAAACAAGGCCTTGCTCCCAGTGAAGCGCAGGCACGTTACACCTTGTTGAAACTCCGTTTCAATCAGATACTTGACCAACTCGACATCTTTGCCGACGTACTGTCACAACGCTCCGAACACTTTACCGGCGTTTGGGTGGCCGGCCTCGATGCACTGGCTGAAGACGCATTGCGGCTGCCGCTGAAACTGTACGATCCGCCCCCGGTCATTTGCTTTCTTGATCGCGGGCACGGAGCTGCCATCCGCAAGGCGCGCACCCGGCTTCCGGGCGGCGATTCCAACCCGGTGGCAGTCATACAGGTGCCGCGGGAACGGATGGTAGGAAGCGGCATCGGCGCATCGCTGATCCACGAAGTGGGACACCAGGGCGCCGCCC
>JAKOXM010000083.1 GCA_029781095.1 Bacteroidota bacterium | reverse complement strand
GCTTCGTAAGCGGCAATGAGCTCAGGATCGGGCTTAAGATCGAGGGTAAGACAAAATCGTTGCATAGAGTGCCGGCGTCAACTCAATGAATGATCGTAAAACGCTCTACCTGAAGGTGTTCCTTCGTTTTTATCCAGAGCAGGTACAGGCCGGGAGCAGGTTTTTCCAGCATAACCTGCCCTGTTACCACGGAAGCATCATGGGCCAATCCGTCCCACACCGTCTTTCCGCTCATATCAGTGACCCACCATCGCGTGGATTCAGGCAGGAAAGTCGGTTGCCGGTCGTGCGTCATACGCACTTCGAATTGACCATAGTTGGGATTTGGAATGACCTGGAACATGGAGGTTTTGCCTTCGAGATCGTCGGTATCAGCATCGTCGTCGATCAAAACAACCGCATTATTGGTACAAATTACAGAACTTTGGTCGAACGAAATGCAGGCGTGGTTGAGAATCGTCTGACCCGGCGCCAGAAAAGGTCTCGGTTGTACAGAAAACAATATATAGCCGATCGAATTGCTGCCGCCTGACGCGCTGTCGGGCAGTTGAATGTCATCAAAATACCACCTGATAAAACTGCCGCCATCTCCAAGCAACTGATAATTATGGCTGGTACTGATGACGGTGAATGTCTCCGGATCGAGCCGCGGATCGAGTGTATCCCAGACGACTACCTGGAGGGCTGTGTCCGCGCCAACGTTTTGAAAACGAATGAGGTACAAAATATCGACGCCTGCCGATATTTCCGCCGGCGTAATAACAGGATCACCCAATACCTGTTTATCGTTTTGGCCTGCAAGAAAGGCGTTGCAATTGCCGGTAGCAAGTATAAGAAGGAATAAACGAAGGCGAAACATTGTTACAGAGCAGTTTGACCCGGTCGGATATAGCGTAAAAGTGATTTTACCAAACCCGAAGGTAGTAGAATTATCTTTGCCTGATCCAACATTAACAGAATCAAAATATGGCGTTGCGCTGGCGGATAGCCCAATTCTTTGAAATAAATTGGTGGCGGCATTATCTCCGCGGGATTGAAACGGACGAATACCTTGCCTGGAAAAGCCGGTATTGGAATGATTTTCTGGAAAAAATCGCGATTGACGTACCTGCGAACGCCTCGGTACTCGACGCAGGTTGCGGCCCTGCGGGGATTTTCACTATCCTGAAAACACAGCATGTGGAGGCGCTCGACCCCCTGCTTTTAGCTTATGAACGATCCCTTCCGCACTTTCAAAGGGCACGTTACCCCGGTGTCCGGTTTTTCGACTGTCCGCTCGAACAGTTTTCCCCTGACAAACAATACGACATCGTGTTTTGTCTTAACGCCATCAACCACGTAGACAACCTTCCGGCCTGTGCAGACCGGCTCGCGTCGCTGGTAAAACCGGACGGAGAACTGGCCCTGTCGATTGACGCGCATTGCATTCCGTTGCTGAAACGCCTGTTCAGGCTGCTACCGGTCGATATTTTGCACCCCCATCAATACGATGTGGCAGAATACGAAGACATGGTAACCGTTCGCGGCTTCAAAATCGACCGCAGGGTTTTGCTGAAAAAAGGGTTCGTATTTGATTACTACATAATCGTCGCGAGCAAAAACCCGGCTCCTAGTCCTTGATTTTCAATATCTTGATCTCTACCCGCTGGTTGGTTCTGCGCCCTTCCGGCGAAGTATTCGGCACCAAAGGAAGCCTTTTGCCGTACCCTTTGTAAATAACCCGCTTCGAATCGATCCCTTTGGCAAACAGGTAATCAGCGACCGACTTTGCCCGGGCGGCGGAAAGTTCGTCGGCAAACGCATCGGACGGGATGTTGTTCGTATGACCGCCAATCTCGATGGCCGCCGATCCGTGCTCCATCATGAAATCGTATAACTCGTCGAGCATGGGCAGTGATTCAGGCTTGAGACTGGAACTGTCGCTGTCAAAATTCAGGAGCCGCATCCGGATCACCTGGCCATCTGCAAGCGAGCCGGTGAGTTCCGGCAAAATCCTTTTTTCCGTCTCAAAATCAATCTTTTGCGTACAGCCGTTTGCGTCCGTTATTGACACGGAGTGCTTGCCCATCGGCATTTTTGACACCGAAGGTCCCGTTTGCTTGGTATCCCACACAATATTGTATTCACCGGTACCGCCCTTGACGGAAACCTGTGCCTTGCCGTCGTTGCTGCGTTCGGTGGTGGCGCCCATGTTACGCACCAATTCTGCCGTCAGGGCTGCCGGGGCGACTACGGTAATGTTGGCCGTCTGCGAGGTACCCAGGGCATCCGTTATCGTGACGACGTAGTCGCCGGCTTCGAGGCCAGCGGGTTGGTCGTCGCGTAAGGCTGAATTATTCCAGGAAAACGTGTAGGGCGGTTTACCACCGGTCACTTTCACAGCCAGTGAAGATTTGTCTCCGGCGCATTTAATTTTGTTTTTCTCTGAAATGCTCGCTGTGAGCGGAAGTATGTTTTCCGAAATTTCAACATTGGCCGTTGCGGTGCAGCCGTTTGCGTCGGTTGCAGTGACACTGTGCCTGCCCGGAGGAAGTTTGACAGCGGCCGCAACCGTCTCTCCATCGTCCCATTTGTATTGAATTGTACCTGAACCGCCTGCGGCAGTTGCCATGGCTTTTCCGTCGTTCTTTCCCGTAGAGGCGGAAGCCTGGACTTCTGCCGTCAGGGTGAGGGCCTGGGGCTGCGCGACACTGACGGCAGCGGTACTGCTGGCTCCGGCGGCATCCGTCACGGTCAGCTGGTAATCTCCGGCTGGTACATTCGCCGGCTGGTCGCCGGATAGTGCGGAAGCGCTCCAGTTGTATCTGAACGGACCTTTGCCGCCCGAAACCTGCACAGCCAATGAAGCCGAGCGTTCGCCCGCGCATTTGATCTTGTTGCTTTCTGAAATGCTGACCGACAAGGGAAGAATGTTCTCGGTAATGGTCACCGCAGCGGTTGCGGAACAGCCGTTGGCATCCGTAACAGTGACGTTGTGTTGCCCCGGAGGAAGTTTGACGGCGGCCGCTGCGGATTCGCCATTGTCCCATTTAAAGGCGTAGGCGCCGTTGCCGCCGCTCGCCTGCGCCATGGCTTTCCCGTCGGGGTTGCCCGTTGATGCGGGGGCCGTTGGAGCAGCAGATGCCGTCAGGGGTTCCGGCTGACGGATATTGATCGTTGCAGTACTGGTCGTACCGGCTGCGTCCGTCACGGTCACCTGATAATCCCCTGCAGCCAGGCTGGCAGGCTGGTCGTCGCGCAAGGCAGGGTTATTCCAGGCATATCGGAAAGGTCCTTTTCCGCCGGTAACCTGTACGGCAAGTGATGCCGATTTTTCACCGGAGCATTTGATTTTGTTTTTCTCTGAAATGCTTATGGAGAGGGGGAGGATATTCTCCGAAACATCCAAAGTTGCGGTAACCCAGCAACCGTAGGCATCTGTTACGGTAACCGTATGCGGGCCGGCTTTCAATTTGGTTGCGCTGAAGGCCGTTTCTCCATTATCCCATTTGAACAGATAGACACCGGTGCCTCCTTTTGCCTGTGCGAGCGCCTTCCCGTCGGAAGTGCCGATACCTGCCGGTGATTGTACCTGAACCGTCATATTCAGCGGTTCGGGCTCCTTAACGGCAATGCCTACGGTTGTTTTTGCGCCTGCAGCGTCCGTAACGGTCAATTGATAATTTCCTGCCTGGATATTTTCAGGTTGCGCGTCGGTCAGGGCCGGGTTACTCCATGTGTATTTGTAAGGCTCTTTGCCGCCTGTCACTTTCACGGTCAGGGCAGCCGTTTTATCGCCTGCGCATCTGATCTGGCTTTTTTCGGTGACCGTGGCCTCCAGCGGCAGTATTTTATCGGCAATGGTAACGGATGCCACAGAGCTGCAACCCTTGGGATCCGTAACGGTTACGTTATGGGTGCCGGCTGTCAGTTTGGTCGCCACCGCCATCGTTTCACCGTTGTCCCACCTGATCAGCAGGCCGGAAGCATTGCTTTCAATATCTACTTCTGCCACTGCGTCGCTCTGGCCTGACGCGCTGACCGTTTTTTTGAGTCTTGTTTTGATCTTGAGCCTCGAATCCGGCACAGGCACATCTGCTGTGCGGAATTTGCCCTTGCTGTCCGTGACGGTCACGCTGTAGGTCCCGGGAGATACATTCTGCGGGTTCTCGCCGGTCAGGCCACCCGTCCATTGATATTTGTATGGCGGTACGCCTCCGGTGATCTTTGCGCGCAAAACGGCATCTTTCCCGCCGCCGCTGCAGCTGATCGGTTGTTCCACGTATGCGTTTAACGTAATGGTAGACGCTTTGTCCACCTGAAAAAGCCCTTTGTCTTCCGTCCCGATCCAAACGGCGCCCTCATCGTCGACAGCAATGCAGGAACCGTACTGGCTGGTATAATATTCCGGTCCGCTGAAAACATCGTACGTTTCAGCCAGCAGATCGAAACGCGTGAGCACGCCGGAAACGATCCACATTTTACCATTCTTATCGATATCAAAATCGGCGATCTGGCCTTCCAGTTGCCTGGTGTTCAGGTTCAGATCGGACCATTTTTCACCGTTGGGCGCCAAGGATATTTCACCGTCGGCAAGCACGTATATGACCGAGCCGTATTCCCGGATACGCAATATTTCATAACCGGTAAAATCGGCTTTCCATTTTCCCGGAGTTCCGTAGGTAAGTCCCCGGTCCGTGCCGATCCAAAGGCGGCCCGTTTTATCCTGGAAGATAATGGTAACGTTATCGGATTTGAGTTTCGAATTGCTGCTGGTGTATTTTTCCACCAATTGCAGCTGGGGAGAGGTTTTGAACTGGAACAGGCCGGCATCTTCCGTACCGACCCATAGCGTTGCATTTCTCTCGTCATACCACGCGGCCGTTACCCTGGACTGTGTTTTAGCAAGGCTTCTAAAAGCTTCTTCGGACCACACAAAATCGGCATTGCCGCCTCTGTATGAAAGTGCGCATGCTTCGCCCGCTGCGAGGTTTTTTTTCGTGGAAAAATCGGTGGCTTTTATTTGATAAACGCCGTTTCGGTTGGCAGCCCAGATGTGGCCGGAAGCATCTTCCGATACGTTTATTACCGGCAATTCGCGTTCTATCGCGCTGGTACGAGTGACTTCAAGGCCGGCTTTTTGAGCATTTAAACTGAAAAAAACACTGGGAACAAGGCTTACAATCAGCGCCGTAGAGCGGCGGAGCAACATGTTTGACATTTTTAAATACGGGTAAATTGCTGTTGATAGAACCGGCAAAGGTAGGAGGCGGTTCATGCAAAATTCAGAGTTAAACGAAAAACCGGCGTTTTAAGTGTTCTGAAAGGGCCGCAAAAATAGGTTTCCTCCCCTGTATTGGCGTACAAAAAAAGGTGGGTCCCCGTAACTTGAATACGGGAACCCACGCAATAATTCACAAATCTATTGTTTAATCAGAAAATCACGGATTCTGGACGCACGATTTATTCACAGCGAGTTCGCCGGAAGGAATCGGCCAAATGTATTCGGAAACTGTCGGAAGGATGGCGGCGACATTGGCTTTGCCGGGCAACGGCTGCAACAGACGCAGGCAATCGAAATCACGGAAACCTTCACCGAGCAATTCGATGCGGCGTTCACGCAGAATGGCATCGATGAGATCGTTAGCGGTTGCAAAATCTCCCATGGCAAACTGAACAGAGGCATCCGAACGGCCACGAATGGCATTGAGCATATCCACGGCCCGCTGGCTTACACCGGCTGTGCGGGCTTCCGCTTCAGCGAGGTTCAAAAGAACTTCAGCATATCGGAGCACCGGCAAATAGTCGGTATGCTCGGGCCCTGCGGGGAATTTGTTCAGATACGGCTTGTTGTTCGTATGGTTCAGTACGAATTGGCGGCGAGCGTCGGAAAGCGGAAAATGCATTGTGTCTCCGATAATGCCTTTGGGATTCAGCGAGTAGTCGCCAATGCCGCGCGGGCCGGGGTTGTAATAACTTCCGAGGCCGTTCTGCGTACCCGGCAGGTCGCTGGATGTAAACGGCATCGATAAAATACTTTCTGTCGTCGTATAAGGCGAAGTGAATACATTCTTCACGTTGGCCTGCAATTCGTGGGCGACACCGGAAGACGACTTGTAGGGCGCAGCGGCCGGCACCAGTTTGTTGGCTTCCGTAATAACGTCGCTATAACGGCCCATGGCGAGATACACGCGCGATTTCAGTGCAATAGCGGCGTTTTTGTGCGCACGTGTGACGTTCAGCAGACCGCTGCCGTTTGTGGCGGCCAGGTTTTGCTCGGCAAAATTCAGATCGTCGAGTATCTGAGCGTACACCTCGGCTACAGTGCTGCGAGCCAGGTTGTTATTGCTCGGGCCAATTTCCGGCTGGATACGAAGCGGCACACCCAGTTTGGATCCGTTACCGTCGGCGTACGGGCGGCAATAGGTCAGCAGGAGGCTGTGATAGCACAGCGCCCGGACGAAACGGGCTTCGGCGATGTACTGGTTGGCCAGCGCGTCATTGTTCAGCACAGCCCGGTTTTTGTCGGCGCCGTCAATAAAAATGTTACAGCTGTTGATGGTGGCATACACGGCATTCCAAAGGTTGTTCACCTCGTTGGCCGATTCACCGAGGGTATGGTTCCATACCTGCAAGGCTGTTACACCGTTACCGGTTTCGTTGAGAAACTCCTCGGCGGCGACGTCGCCATATACGAGGTAGCGGCCTCCATAGAATTGCCCGCTTTTCATACGGGCATAGATACCGTTGATCAGGCTGACAAAGCGGTCGGGAGTAGCGAAAATAGTCGCATCCGACAGGCTGTTTTGCGGTACCGGATCAAGCAGATCCTTCTGGCAGGCATTCGGTACCAGCAAGGCAAACAGCGCGATGAGTAAAACAATGTTTTTATTATATTTACGCATGGTATTTTTCATATTTTGTTAGGAGGAGTGAATTAGAAACCCAGGTTTACACCTACGGTAAAGGTTTGTGCCATGGGTACGGAGTTGCGGTCGACACCGGGTGTGGAGTTGGAGTTGCCGTTTGTGGAAACTTCCGGGTCCGTACCGGTATAGCCTGTAAACAGGAAGGCATTGTTGACGTTGCCGTAAATGCGCAGGCTGGCGATGTTGGCGCGCTCGAGCAGGCGGCTTGGCAGTTTGTAGCCGAGCGTGATGTTGCGGATACGCAGGAAGTCGCCTTTCTCAACGTTTTCGGAAATAGGCAGCGCCGAACCGTTGGATACGTTGTCGCCGAAGACTACGCGGGGTATCTTGCCACCTTTGTTGCTTTCCGTCCAGTGATCCAGCACATCCGTGGAGTTGTTCCAGAAACGCTGGTCGCGCAAACCGGCCTTGCTGCCGTTGTAGATGTAATTGCCTCCGGCATAATTTACCTGAACATTCAGGTCGAAGCTGGCATAGGTAAATGTGTTATCCCAGCCGCCAAACCATTTCGGTATGGCCGGGCCGTACACCTTTCCGTCGGCGAGGAGGGAGGCGGCCGATGCGGCAGCGCCATCGAGTGTCGTCCAGCGCGACTGTCCGGATGCCACAACGTGGTTGTATTGTACCACCGTACCGTCTGCCTTTACGTAAAGACGACGACCGTTTTCCGGATTTACGCCTTGTGTCTCAACGGCAAATATGCTGCCCACTGATTCGCCTACACGGATGATGTTTGTTGACTCGAGGCCCGCGGTCGTCGAAAAGATATCGCTGTTTTCGTATAGCTCCGTCACCTCGTTTTTCATCAGGGTCAGGTTCACACTGGAGTTCCAGGAGAAATTGCCGCGGCGCAAAATGGTGGAAGACAGGCTGAATTCGTGGCCTGTATTTTTCATGGCGCCGATGTTAATAGCGATGCTGTTGCCGGGAATACCTTTCGAAGGAGCCTGTGGCGCATTCTGTACAAGGCCGTCAATTTCATTTTTAAAATAGGTATATTCACCCTGGAGCCGGTCATTGAACAAGCCGAAAACGATACCTACGTCGGTCTTTTTGCTGGTTTCCCACGAAAGATCCGGGTTGCCCGCCTGCGAGTAAACAATCGTCGGGGAGGCCGCGTACAGGCCTGAGCCATACAGGCTTTGCGAAGCGAAATCGCCGATGCCCTGGTTGTTGCCCACGGTGCCGTAACTGCCCCGGATTTTGAAGAAATTGATCGTACTGCCGAGAGCGCTCTGCCAGAAGCTCTCTTCCGAAAGCGTCCAGCCGGCTGAAGCGCCCCAGAAGGTACCTTTCTTTTTACCACTCGCAAACGCGGAATATTCGTCCTGACGCACGTTGAAGGTCAGGTAATAGCGCCTGTTAAACTCGTAGTTCAGACGGCCGAAATACGAGAGAAGGTAGTTCTCGCCCTGGAAGTTGCCGGTCGGAACGATGGTCGTAAAGTTGCCCTGGTATGTCGTAAAGAACGGGTCGGCAATAGCGGTGCGCTGGGCGCCCCAGCCTTCGGTAATGGTGCGTTGTTGCTCGGTACCGGCCAATACGCCGATTACGTGTTTTTCGGACAGCGTAACGTCGTAATTGAGTATATTTTGCCAGTTCCAGCGTCTGTAATCGATGATGCTATTGGATGCCAGACCGTTCTGACCGAAACCGTCGCCGTGGATCGGCGTCCAGAACGTGATGTTTTCGACGCGTATATTGTCGAGTCCGTACTGCGTCTTGATAGTAAGTCCTTTCAGGATTTCCAGCTGGCCGTAAACCGACGACTGGACCTGGTTGGCTTCCGATGTCTGGTCATTCAGGTCGATCAGGGGCATCGGGTTGTAAAAACCCGTTTGTTGTTTGTTTTTGCCGCGTCCCAGCTGGTTGTTAGAAGCGATATTGTAACCCGCCGTGCCGGGAAGGCGCACACCCCGGCTGTCATAGAGGTAGGGGTCAACGATAGGTGATGTAACAAAGGCCAGACGGCCAATGCCGGCCGTGTTAAATGCCTGTCCGGGCAGGGAGCCGGAGTTCGGACCGATGTTATTGTTGTTCGAATAACCGAGAATTCCACCGATTTTTATCCGCTTGGTCAGGTTGTGATCGAGATTCAGGCGCCCGGACAGGCGCTTGAAATCATTGGTCACGATCATACCTTCCTGCTGGGTGTATCCCAGTGACAGGTAATAGGTCGTTTGTTCGGTTCCGCCCGAAAAACTCAGTGCATGGTTGTGCGAAAAGCCCGTGCGGTAGATGTAATCCGACCATTTTGTATCGATCAGTTTGCCATTGATCGAATCCAGGAAGAACTGCGGGCCGGACAGGTTGGCGTTGGCAGCCGCTTCGTTTTTAAGCGCCACGTATTGCTCGGCATTGAGGACTTCCGGTACGCGTACCGCTTTTGTCCAGCCGGCCCACGCATTGTAACTAACGCGGGTTTTCCCTTTCTGACCGCGTTTGGTCGTAATGAGCACGACGCCCGCACTGGCCCGGGAGCCATAAATGGCTGTTGCCGAAGCATCTTTCAGAATATCGATACTCTCGATATCGTTCGGATTCAGATTTGACAATACGTTATTGGCCGCAGAGTTTCCCAGGTCACCTGTAAAAGTCGGTACCCCGTCGATCACGATAAGCGGAAACGAACTCAGGTTGATCGAGTTGATGCCACGTACACGAAAAACGGGCGGGTTGTTCAGCACGCCGTTGGGTATGCTGACGTTGACGCCGGCAGCACGCCCCTGCAGGAGCTGATCGAAACTTTGCGCCGGAAGCGTGGCAATTTCATCCCCTTTTACGGTGGAAATATTGCCGGTAATGGCGCGTTTTTGCTGCGTGCCATAACCAACGACCACGATTTCGCGCAATGTCGAATTGTCGGTTTCCATGACAACATCGTACACGCTGGATGCATCCAACGCCACTTCTTTTGTCACAAAACCGGTATAGGAAAATCGAAGGGCACTCGCGTTGTTAGGCACTTCGAGGCGAAATGCACCATTAACATCTGTTGATGTGCCGGATGATGTGCCGGGAGATGTAACAGTAGCACCAATGAGCGGCTCACCCTGGTCATCAGAAACTTTACCAGAAACGGTGCGCTGAGCCAAAGCCAGCGATGCGCTCCATAAGAGGAACGCAAGCCCAAGAAGGACTTTCTTCATACTTCGCAGAAAAATTAATTTGGTTAAGAAAACTTGTTAAAACGGGATTAAATCGAAAAATACAGGACACAAGGCAAAGTCATTCACTCCAGAACTAATATCCGCGCTTGTCAATGATTACAGAACTATTCTTTGCGGACGCCCTAAAGTAAAGTAGTTCTCTAATACAGCGGTATTGTTATAAAAAATAATTGTCAAAAACAGGCACTATTGCTCACTCGGGAGCCCTTAACCTTGCCGTTGCGATAACCCTCCTCCCGATTTGGCTCGTTATTGTGCTATGCAGCCAACAAAAAACTGCGCCATCCAAAATGCTGGATGGCGCAGTTGCAAGCAGCCGGTACGGCCGTTTCCGAATGGTGTGGAGCGCTATTTTACACGGGCAGCGCCCAACAGCATTTTCACCCGTTTGTCGGCACGCTGTTTCGTCGGGATATCACCCAGGCGCTGAAGTCCCTGCCAGGAAGAAAAGCCCTCTTCTTTGGCTACCATCTCGCGAAAACCTGCTTCTATGGGAGATGTAGTGGCTAAAGGCTTCACCTTTTCAGGTGTCGATACGACGGCTTTCTTGGTCATGGACGGCGCTTTAAAAGACGGTGTCACTTTGGCGGCGACCGTCGTGGTATGTGCCGGGAAATATTTAGCCAGATCGAATTGACTGGCAATCTGGGCGACACTCCAGGCATATTCGTAACTTTTGGCAGCAGCGCTTGTGGGCAAGGCAAGGTCGCCAGCATGCTCGGATACATCGCGGTTAAAATCGGCTGCGGAATAATTGCCCAGATATGACTTTACAATCGCATTGCTCAACAACAACTGGGGCTTTACCGAATATGCTTCGCTGGCATTCTCTACGGGTTTTTTCCACCTTGATACAGCCGAGCGGACAAAACTTTCATCGCTGTACAATCCTTTCAGCCTTTCACTTGCAGCCGCGACCGTAACGGACTGCGACATATTCCGCGCTGCCGGGTATTCGGCAACAGCGCCTTTGGATATCATTTTTTTCGTTTTGGAGGCGGAAAGGCGTGACGATGAAACCGGGGTCAATTCCGGCAGGGAGGATTTCCCGTTTGCATCCATATTGGTTACAAGCGCATCCATAACAGGTTTGTCGGCGTTTTTTTTATGCCCGACATAGCTGAATACGAGAAAACCGGAAATCAGGGCGGTGGATACGAATCCGAGAAATTCGAAAAAACTTTTCATGAGATAAAAATTTAAAAGTGAGAGGAACGAGGGAAAAAATCTTACATGGTTTCAGGGTTACAGGGTTTGAGTAAATACAACCTTGTAACCCTGAAACCCTATTAATTCATAAGCAATTCATAGTCGATTTTCCAGAGTTGATACGTTTCAATGATCAGCGTGAGTTTTTCGGCGTAGTCTTTTGCAGTGGCGTATCCGGAGCGTTTAAGCCCCACACTCCAGGCGGCGTAATAAGGCACACGGTCGTGTCCGTACAAGGGTACCGGAATGGGATATATTTCGCCGACTTCATAGTTATTGATCATCCAGCGGTAGCGGTCGCCCAGCAGGAGCAGGCTGTGCCGGCGATAACTTTCCCGGGCAGAGGGATACACTTCAAAACGGTCCCAGACATAATCATCCGTTCGTTGTACGCAACCTATGGCAAGTGAATGATGGCCGAAATCGTCATCTCCGATACGCCCGTCGCGTCGGTAACCCGGTTGCAACTGGCATTTAATTCCAAAATGGTTATTGGCTTCCACGGGGAGGAATCCCCTGCCGGCATTACCCTCGAAAAGTCCCTGTGCGAGAATAATCGAGGCCGGAATACGCGTGCGGCGCATTTCTTCCAGCGCCAGCATCTTGTATTGTTCGACGTAATCGAGATACGCTTTGACGCTCTGTTGCTTGCCCGATGACAGATTCCGGGCGAGTTGCCTGCTCACATCGGCTCCGCTCCAGTACGTGACGGAAGTTGACTTCATCGGTACGCTGACCGATTCGTCCTGTTGAAGAAAGAAGGTGGTATCCGCGTTGTAAAATTCCCTGAGTTTATTGCCGAACACGCCTCCGACAACCTCCGCGCCGGTTTTAAAGTTGTCCTGCATGCGGTCATAAACCGGCAAATCGGAAATATCGGACAATGACGATTCGATGCGATCGAAATAGTGCAGGATCAGGAACCCCGGCAGGGCAAAGAGAAGGAGCGCCAGGAATACGCCCTTGCCTAATCCATAAAAGAGCCCGTGGTCATTGTCGTTGTTTTCCATGGAACGTCGACCGAAAAAGCGGGAAGAGGGAGATATTAAACTGTGATCAGCAAAGCTTACCACAAAAAACCTGCCGTATAGCGCAGGCACAAAGGCCTGAATTGGACTAAAAAACTGGCAATCAGATTATTATAAAAATTTATCTTTCCGAATAATTTATTTTTGTAATGTACTTCGGGTCATTTTTCAATGAAATCGCCGCTTTTACGAGGCTCCGGCAGCAAGCGCCTCCTCCGGAAAAACGGCGCGATGATACGACAAAAAAAAGCCGCCCGGAAAAATCCGGACGGCTTTAACTAAGAGCGGGAAACGAGACTCGAACTCGCGACCCTCAGCTTGGGAAGCTGATGCTCTACCAACTGAGCTACCCCCGCAAAGGGTTATTATTCAATAACTTTGCCAAAGATAGATAGTTTTTAAAAAATATCCCGCCGGGATTTACAAAATTTGCCCCCAAACCCGCACCATGTCCGGTCTGCTCCACATTTTCCTTTCCTGCGACAGCGCTGATAAATCCACGGCCGATGATCTGAAACGACAGCTCAGCCTCGTTTTTCAGCCGCTTAATGTTCTATTCTGGCTCAAGGAAGAATTGCCCCCCGAGGAGTACCGGGTAAAAGCCGCCGCGTTTCTGGAAAAAACGAACCTTTTTATCGCCATTCTTTCCATGAATTACGAAGATGACGGGAATGTGCGCTGGGAAGCGGCGAAAGCAATAGAGACTCAAATCAGCCGGCCGGCGCTGCAGATCATGACCGTCCAGGCCAGGGAAGCGCCCGCGCCCGATATTTTCGCTTCCTTCAAAACCGCTCTGCCTCCCGGAGAAACCATTGAAAATCAGGGCATCAGCCGTGACCGGCAAATGAAACGCGTGGCTGAGATTGCGAAAGCGATGGTCGCGGCTACTCCCTCCGCCAACAATCTTCCGGAACCTAAAATCGAGCTTCCGCTAAGCATAGAAGACGTGCGGGAACGCCTGCTTGCCCAGACCGACCGCATCAACCACGCTCCCTTGCTCTTTATTCTTAAACGGCTCATCGAACAGGTGCAGGCAAAACGCGTGGTACTGGACACCGAGGAAAAATTCAAACAGCTGCGCGAGCAAACCAGGCTGTCACAGATCAGCTTTGCAGAATTACAGGAAAAGGCAACTCCCGTTCAGATCAATTTGCAGTACCTCATCCGCGATTTGCAGGAAGACAGTCTTGTATCCAACTGGAAACAGGTTTTTATACGCGACTACTTTCATTTTGTGACAGGCAGCCGCGAACTCAGCACCATTCCGCCGTTTTTTGTACCTGTCGACGAGATCGCGATCCCCGAAACGCTCAACGCGCCCGCCGACACCTCCGGACAGGAAGCGCCGGAACCGATCGGCCGCCTGTCGTTTGATCAGAAAAACGATTTCCGCCGCAGCCTGCTGCTGGCGAAAGACGCCCTGGCAGTCAACAATTTTGCCCTGGCTTTCCAACATTGCGATCATGTCCGCACAAAAATAGACCCCCAATCAGCACAACTGTATGAATATCTGCTGATTACATTCATACAAAAGGAAACGCCCCAGCGTATCCTCGAAGAGGTTACGAGGGGCAACGAGCGCATGCTCAACCACGTCCTGCTGTTTGCAGGCCGCTATCGCGACTACCAGCGCGAAGGCAAATGCCCTTCCACAACCGGTCCGCACAACCTGGCCATCGCCTCTGAAGCCCTTTCAGACGCCGCCCTGCGCATGTACCACCAGTTTCCCAACGACGCCGTGCGACATACGGGCAAACACGAAAAATCCGTGCCCGATAACCGGCGGGCATTGCGCGTTATCCTCGACAGCACCCTGAAAGTCGGCCGGCTGGTGCATCCATCCGAAGAACTTCTGGAGGCAGCTGTCATAGAGAGTTGCGGCGGCGGCAAATGCCACTGGCTCCAAAAGGTAGAAGTGGTAAGGGGAGATTTTCATTTTATACCGGACGGCCATTTTGACTTAATGGGCGAGGTTCAGGAGTTGCTTGATCTGCTCCAGGGCATGGAAGCTAACGAAGAAGGAAAAATAGTAAAACAGAGCGGACTGCTTCGTGAAGACCTGTATTTCAGTCTGTTGGCAAAACGCCAGGCCTTGTTCCAGCAAATTGCCGAAGATAAAAAACGCGGCAGGCCATATACGGATCAACGTGCTTCTGTCATCCGTTTTATACATGCCTGCCTGATGGGTGCAGAAATTTTTGGCGACGTCGATACACGCGGAAGGGGACATTCCTTTTACCGGCTTGCGCTCGAATACCTGCTGCCGGGCCTGCTTGTCGCCCCGGCTCCTTCCACCGGCCTCTCCCTTCGCTGGTTCGATTTTGACAAAACAGGTGAAGTCTGCGTACACCCTGATTGTGCCGCCTATTCTTTCGACGCCCGGGCCATCGTTGAAAAAATCGTCCATGATCACGCAGGTCGCGCGGGCTGGCTACAAGTGCAGCCCAACATTAAGGAAAGTGTGTATTTGTTGTACATTTCGGATACGGAAGCACTTTATGATGAAGTTGAAAAAGGTCTGCAATGGACCGACTTCCGGCGGATGAATGATCTGGATGCCCGGCGGAGGCTGGCAGAGTGCTTTCGAAGGTGGGTCATAACCTGTCGCGCTTTCCCCGAACGCGGGCGGCCTTTCCTCGAGCGCTGCATACGGGAATTAACCGGCAGCGGGCGCTATCTCTGGCTGCAGCACGATCCCGACAAATTAGTGACCCACCCCGACAGCAGCGCGCTGGGCTACGACGCTCAGGCAGAAATCATGGCTATCCACCAACATTTGTCGATAAGTCCGGGAAGTGTGGATGAGGACGATCTGCGGAGCAACATAGCCAACAATCTCTTTCAAAAAAGCATATTGCCGGGGTATGACAAAATGAAGGCCGGCAATGAGGCACTGCGTCCGGATATGGCAAGGCTGTTGCGCGAAGCCCTGAGCAACTACCGGCTAAGCCCCGACGAAAAATATCTTGATTTTGTTTTCCGGGAGCTGACCGAAGAAATAAAATTCTGCTGGATTGATATCACGCCGGAGGGCAGGGAAAAGGCGTTTTCCGCTACAGGCGGATTCGATCCCGTAGCAGTCCTGCACAGTCTGAATCAAACCAATCCCGAACGGTATCGCCTGTATCAGGCGCGCGAGCGCATTTCTGCCCGGCGCTATGCCAACCAGTTGGAACGGTATTTCCGCGAGATCAGTGAATTTAGTCATGAAAACCGCCGCCCGGAGCGCGAGATCGCTGTCGACATCCTCCGGCGGATCAAAGGAATTTACAAATACTACCCAAAGCAGGAATTCATTGAACTTCCCCTGCGGGAACTGAACGGCAAGGGGCGCATTCGCTGGTACGCGTTGTTGTTCGGCTTTTTCCCCCTGTCTGAAAATCATTTCGAAAACCGGTTTTTCGGCTTCGACTACAAATTTGAGCGATTTGATTTCAAACGACTGCTCGAAAACAACTATGAGGAAACGCAGCGCGTTTTGCGGGAAACAGGAGAATTGAAGGATTGAAGTTTTTTCATCTCGCAAATCCGGTTGAGGAAGGGTTGAGAAAGGTTGAGAAGGCTGATTGAACCCCTTCTAAACCTTTCTCAACCCCTTTCAACCTTCCTCAACCAAATTTTCACAAAAAGTTACTTCTTCTTTCTCAACAACACCATACTGCTGCCTTTCGGTATCCAAAGAACGGTTTCGTAGGCATCCATGATGCTTTCCACTTCATTGATACTGACGGCGTAATAAAATTCGGCATCGCGTTGCGGCGGGCGCAGGCCGTGCCAGGGTGGCAGTTTGGCGTACCGGCCATATCCTCGCGGATCCAGTTTGAGGTGAAATTCGAGCGAATTCTGCATCACATGATGTGTATCCAGGGTATAAGGTTCTGTCCGGTGTTCCGCTTCGTATGTTTTTTTCAGGTACTCGAGCACGATATAGGTGCCGGGATCAAACCACCACTCGGTAGTCGTCCAAAGGTTGACGGAACGGCCCAAATTGATCGAGACGAACAGTATGACAGGAGCCATAAAAACCCAGACGGCCCGTTTCCAGCGCCCCCAGATCCACGAAGCCATCACACCCGGTTGAAGCGCAAATAACGGATAGAAAAACAGGCCCAGCCGCGCCTGGAGGAAGTGTGTATCGGCGAGGGCAACTACGGCGATATTGGTGATCACCGCTCCCGGCAATATCGCTATCAGGAACAATTTCGGGTCAGAGGCGAATTGCCAGCCGTTTTTTATCCAGCGCCAGACAGCCAGCACCCATACAAGCGCAGAAAACAATATGACTGCCCAGGTAAGCAGGAGCACCGTATCGTCTCCGAAATAAGGATAACTGTGGATGGCAGCCTTCACCGAATCCGCAACCGCATCAAAGGGTGTGGCGATATTGGTAAAAAACTTCATTTCAGGGTGCCGGCTCAAGCGCTGCAGCGGAATAAACCAGAGTGCAAAAAATGCAGCAAGTACGGGCAAAGCCGATCTTCCCCGTTGCCAAAGCAGCGAAAGTGATGGATTCAATTGCCAGCATGACAGCAAGAGCAGCACCATGAACGGTGCAAAAAACAGCAGCAGCGTAAAATTGGCATATACCGCCAGACCGGCTGCCAGCACGGTATTGCGCAAACGCCTCCCGCTGTTTTCTTCCAGAAAAAGCCAGCCCTGCCACAGCGCCACCATCATCAGCCCCGAGCCGAGGCCATAACCGCGGGCAAGGGCAAAAAACTCGAGCAAATAGGGATTCCCGAGCAGCACTCCAAAAGCGAACAGCCGCACCCATGTATTTTCTGAAAGGCGCTTCGAGAGCATCGCAGACGCCCACAAATACAAAGCGGCTCCAATCAGGACCGGAAGCCGAACCACGATGGGCCACCAGCCAAACAGGCTGGTAAACAACTTTATTCCCAGGGTGTTGAGGATGTGGTTATTCGGATTGGCTTCCGTCGCATAGGTAAGCGTGTCCAGCACGCTGCGGTGTACGTGAATGACGGCCGTCGTACTTTCATCAACCGTGATCGGTATCATCCAGGCGCGCAGTACAACGTATACGCCGAAAGCTGCTGACAAAACAGCGAAAATCAATCCTTCCGTTTTTCGTTTCATTCCGGCAAATGTAAGCAGGCGGATAAAATTATATTTGAGTGATTTATGCGCTGGTTTAAAAATTTGAAAACCGAAGCCGGGAGCTTATGCTCACCACCCGATCACAAATCCCACGCGCCAGTTTCGGCCGGGCATCGGGCGGTAGGCTATGACCTGATAGGGCGTATTCCAGATATTCTCCACACGCATATCGAGTGCAATATTCCACCCGGACACGGCTGGTTCGCTCTCCTTGCGCCGCAACTGAAACGAGTAGCGAAGCAACAGGTTACCTACCGAAAAGGCCGGCAAATAAGCTGAATTATCCGTCGTCGTAAATTGTTTTCCCGTCCACTGGTGCAGGTAGGCGCCCGAGAATCTTCCCTTCTCCATGCGAAGCACTATCCCGGCGTTATGATTGGGGGTGTAAAGCAATTGCCGGTGCAGCACCAGCGTCAATCCGTCGTAAACGGCTATGTTGGTCGCATACACAAACTGGTATCGTCCCGAAATTTTCCATCGCCATGCACCGGTCGCCATGTGCCAGTGCAGTGCCGATTCCAGCCCCCTGCTACGAACTTTTCGAAGGTTCTCCGGCTTGAAAATGCCGTTGGAGTCCGGCTGCCAGAGTATCCAGTCATCCACAACCAACTGATAAACAGATAATTCTGCTGATAAATATTTTTGCTTGAATAGCCAGCCTGCATCGGCGCTATATCCTTTTTCAGGTTTCAAAAATTCTTTGCCGTAGGCTCTCCAGAACCTGTCATTGAAGGTCGGAATGTTGAAATTGCGGGAAAGGTGAAATCGCAGAGCGCCCGCTTTGCCTCCGGTCGTTTGCCCTCCCAGCGACCAGGTGAATGGAACAGCCTTGCCGTTTACCGTCTCCTGCCTGAAAAGAGCCGTTACGGCGCCTCCTGTCCATTTCCATTCGGCCATGGCAAAGCCCGCGACACGGGTTTGATCAAACCAGCGGTTGCTGTCCGAATACCCGTCTGCACTGGCCCACTGGCGCGTAATGGCGGCTCCGGCCTTCCACATCAGGTGCGGACCTGCCGAAGATGAAAATTCGGAAGTAGCGGACGCCGTGAGCGCCCGGCTTGAATCGGTATCGCCGGCGTAGCGGAAATGAATGGCTTCGTCTACAAAAGCGGCGCGTGTTTGCCAGAGCCAATGGCTGCCGGGACTGTGATCCCAGGTAACAACGGCGCGGGTCGTGCGGTCGCGCTGCCAGGTCTCCGAAGGTTTTTCCGTCATGGCGGGCGGAATTTCCCGAAAAGCGCGCTGGTGCCAGACGGCCGTCTTCAGCACATCTTTCTCATTAATAATCAAGCGGTTGAATTGCTGAAAATCAAATTTTTCCAGCCGGTTGTTTGCCTGTTTTACCCTTGGCGATCCGATCCGGGCCGTATTGGTAAATGGAAAATCGTTGTCGGCCTGCTGCCACCCGGCCCTGATTTCAGAAGAAAAAATCGCATTCGAATATCCCAGTTCGCCCTGCGCATCCCTGCGCCCGAAGCTGCCTGCCGCGCCGCCAAGGCTACCCGAGAATCCGTCATCCGCTGGGCAGGCAGGTTCGACCAGTATCGCGCCACCCATGGCGCCGCTGCTGCTGGCTGCGCTTTGACCGCCGTAGCGCAATTCGAGGCGATCGCCGGGCCACAGCGGCAGCAGGGATGCATCGAAGGTGCCGTTTTGGGGGCTTTGCAGGTTCAGTCCGTTCCAGAACACCGGTGTGCGCGACGGACCGGCTCCGCGCACCGATACCGTCGCCAGAACACCCGGTCCGTTTGTCCGTACGGCCAGCGGGTTTTCCCAAAGCAGCCTGTCTGAAAGGCTGATCACGCCTTCGAGCGGCAAGGAATCCGCATGCCAGGCAGAAAACCCGGTTTGCTCAAACCGGGCGTCAAGGACGGTAGCACCCGGTAAAATATGCATGGAATCCCGTTGGGCGCAGGTATTCGCAGCCCAAAAGAAAAAACACAGAAATACAACTAATATGTTGACTCTCATTAATTTACATAACCGACTCGACGCTGTGCAAGGGCAGACCGAATGCATCGGCAACGCCTTTGTACACTACTTTGCCGTTCACTACATTCAGGCCGAGGCGCAGTTCGTTGCTGTCGGCACAGGCTTTTTGCCAGCCTTTATTCGCAAGTTGGATGGCGTAAGGCAGCGTTGCATTGTTAAGCGCCACAGTAGATGTGAACGGCACAGCGCCCGGCATATTGGCCACGCAATAGTGCACCACATCGTCGATGATATAGGTCGGGTCGGCGTGGGTAGTCGCTTTGGTCGTTTCAAAACAACCGCCCTGATCCACGGCTACGTCTACCATCACCGTGCCCGCGTGCATGGTTTTGAGCATATCCTTCGTGATGAGTTTCGGGGCCTTGGCTCCCGGAATCAGGACGGCTCCCACGATCAGATCGGTATCCTTGATCAGGCGGCGAATCGTGTATTCATTGGAAAACATGGTGACTACATTGGCAGGCATCACGTCGTTCAGGTACCGCAGGCGGTTGAGGTTCGTGTCGAGTATGATTACCTGTGCGCCCAGGCCTGCGGCCATTTTGGCGGCCTGCGTGCCGACCACGCCGCCGCCGATAACCATCACTTTGCCGGGAGGGACGCCCGGGACGCCGCCCAGCAGAACGCCGCGGCCTTTCACGGGTTTTTCCAGGTATTTGGCGCCTTCCTGAATGGCCATCCGCCCGGCTACTTCGGACATCGGGATCAGAAGCGGCAGCTGGCGGTCTTTGGTTTCCACGGTTTCGTAGGCCAGGCAAACGGCGCCGCTGGCAATCATGGCGTGGGTAAGTTCCTCGCTGGAAGCAAAGTGAAAATATGTGAAAATCAATTGGTTAGCCCGGCACCGCGCGTATTCTTCCTTGATGGGCTCTTTCACTTTCATAATCATTTCGGCAATGGCCCACACCTCGTCAGCCGTGCCGAGTATTTTGGCGCCGGCGCTGATATATTCCTCGTCTTCAAAACCGCTGCCCACGCCGGCAGTGCTCTGTACATAAACCGTATGTCCCTTGCGGGTGAGTTCAAGTGCCCCGGCGGGGTTGAGCGCGACACGGGCTTCGTTGCTCTTGATTTCCTTTGGTACGCCAATAATCATATCTCTGGTTGATTTTAGTTGGTAGATATTGTTGTCAAAAAAAGGTGGGCAAAGATAGAAAAAGGCGTTTGCTCCAATCCTTCTTTTACAAATACTGCTACCGGACCAGAATTAAACAGCGGCAGATTTTACGCCAATCAGGGAAAGTATGTTGCCCGACAGCATTCGTTCGGTATCGGAAGATGATGCTTTCAGAAAAAATACCTTGGATAATTCCACGCCGGGGTGGAGCCCTGCGTCGTCGAAGCCGAACAGGCACTTCACTTCCCGGCGTGAGAATTATGGTTGGTAAGGATAAAGATGGTTTTGGTAAGTATACAGGGTCAAAAGCTTTCTGGCGCCTCATTTAAGAGGACCTTCCTGGCGGCGGAGCGGGACTTTTGGTCCAGGGAAACAACGCTATAAGTTATCTTCCTCCATATTGTCGACCAGGTATCTTTCCTCCCTGTTTAAGATAGCCAGTTTGGTCAATTGAGCAAGGTAGTTCTGCTCTTTTATGGCAAGGAGATTGGCCAGTTTTGGCGACCCGATCCCGAAGATTTCATGTAAAATCTCATCGATCAGATCGAGCAGGCTGTTCAGCCAGTCCGGGAGGTTCTGAAAAATATGAG
>JAKOXM010000069.1 GCA_029781095.1 Bacteroidota bacterium | reverse complement strand
AGGGTAAAACCGCCCGGCTCCGAACAGCCGGGAACAGGCGGGTCCGCAGGGCGGGCATGCGTCGTTGAGAAGCGGAGAAGGGCAATGACAGGAAGGATAAAAAGCGTGTTCCGTATGCGCATGGCCGGGTCAGGTGGTTGGGCCGTTTTCCCGGGTGATGAAGCCGGAAAAACGAGCGGGTTACTATTTCGGTAGCGGGCTGCACAGGTGTTGCCGTTTTTGGGACAGGGTTTACTGGATTCACAGGATATGGAATACGGGTGCTCCGATCCTGCAGATCATGTCATTCCTGTTCCTTTTGGGCAACTGACTTGTCTGTGTTGTTCCCGGAGACAAATATTTGGCGGGGTATTCTCAAAAACTGAGAATGGGAAAAATATTTTTTTCGGCGGGTGGAACCCGGGGATGGTGCACGCGAGGCGGAGCGTTGGCGGCACGCGAGGCAGAGCGTTGGCGGCACGCGAGGCAGAGCCTCGGCGCGAGCGTGAATTTACTATAAATGTCAGGCGACCAGCCCCAACCGCTCTTTCGCTTTCGCCAGCATCATGGGTCGGGCGTCCTGCATTTTGCGAACCTCTTCGTAAGGCAAATTAATCACGATATAGCGTATCCCATCTTCTACATAATCAGCATCTTCCTCGCCCTCCCGGGCGCATACGAAGACCATACCTATGTTCTCCAGGTGAGCGAATTGATCCTGTATATACTCGGTATCAATTTTGTCGGCAATATGCTCTTCAACTACTTTTACGACCACCATAGTGAGTATTTTTTACAAAGATAAGTCGCCGATTATGAATTTGAATCACCTATCGCATGATGGAATTATAAGGCGGCCTGGTCAGGCGATCAGCAGGGGGGCGGGCCAAATTCTCAGGCAGGTGAGCGTAATTAAAGAGATTAATTTGCTCCCGCTTCAGACATTCTGAGTAAGTGCCTGTAAACTGTATAAAATAAAAAACCTGATTCTTGACAAGAAAAGGAGCCTTATACCTGCCCGTTTCACCCTTGCTGGTTATTCCGTACTTCCAAACTTCCCCCTTTTTCAAATAATAACTTGTCCGCCCGCTATGCAAGCACGGATACCAGCCATCAACTTTTGCAATCAGTGCATATTGCTCGGATTCATCTATTTCTTTTAACCGCTTCTCCAGTTTTGCTTCATCCTGGGGGCTGAGTTTGGGTATTTCTTTTTTTCCAGAAAAACCTAATTTTGAGACCAGCACACCCGCGAATATTAAAACGGCTGCCACGGCTAATATTGGTAGAAGAGATTTTTGTGGTTTGGTGTCATTCTTCTCAATATACGGTTTGTCAGCGCCCATCGCCAAAATATTTACTGAAATCCTGATGCCGGATTTGCATGTCCTGATGATAGCCCGTCTTTCGGATGCGGCGTAAATATTTGGCGGGGTATTCTCAAAAACTGAGAATGGGAAAAATATTTTTTTCGGCGGGTGGAACCCGGGGGATGGTGCACGCGAGGCGGAGCCTCGCGCGAGCGTGCTTTGATAAAAAAGCGCTTATCTTTGCGGCCCATTCGTCAGTTCCTTCCCGGGATCGGAAGTATGGGAAAAAGGTTTCTTGGCCGAGTGGTTAGGCACAGCTCTGCAAAAGCTGCTACAGCGGTTCGAATCCGCTAGAAACCTCCGGAATAGTTTTAAGCCACCGTAACTCGTTTTTTTAAACGTTTTACGGCGGCTTCTTTTTTGTCCGGCATTACAATGAGTCACAGGAATCTTGCCTTTGCCGGCGATACCTTAAATAATCCATGCCGGATTTACTTTGCTTCGAACTGGTCAAGCGCTCGCTACAGGATGCCTTCCGGCATTGCCAGCCCGGGGTTCGTCTCGTGGTAGGCCTCCAGGCTGCTTATAAAATGATCCATTTTGGCCACAGAAACGCCTGCCTGGCGGTCGGTGTGGGCGATATGCAGGACACCGTTGCGTCCCGTGCGTTCCATACGGGTAATGTAGGCCATGTTGACCAGGTAACCATGGTGGGTGCGGCAAAATAGCGCCGGCGGTAGTTTTTCTTCAAATTCGCCCAGACCGCCTGAAGAAACGATCCGCCCCAACTTGTTATTCCGGAATATGTGAAATTCCGTAAAACTTCCGGATGCCTTGCAGAAAAGTATCTCGGATGCATACAATACCAGCGTGCCTTTCCGGCTGTCGTGCAGGATCAGTCCCTGCTTGCCGACTGCCTGCAGCACCGTTTTATTTTGCTGGATGATTTTTTCCATAGCGATACTCGTCGCCTCCCGCAATTCCTTGACGCTGAATGGTTTTACGAGGTATGCCCAGGGCTGGATGGTATTGATCGCCTGAATGGCATACTGTGGATAGGCCGTCGTGAAGATGACGCCGAAACCGGTGTTGGCGCAGCCGGCAAGAAAATCAAACCCGCTGCCGAGCGGAGGCATTTCGATGTCGAGAAAAACCAGTTGGGGCCGCAGATTGTCTGCCGCAACCAATGCTTCCTTTATGGTTATGGCGGCGCCCAATATCTCCACCTCCGGACAGTATTCGCCCAGCATATGGCGAAGCGTATTGACAGCGCCGATTTCATCATCGATGATCAGGGCGGTGATACGATTCACCCGGGAAGCCGGTGTCATTTTTTCAGGACTGTCCATATTTTTTCCGGCGAATAGGAGATTGTAATATGTGTGCCATGCCGGCCTGCATCGGCTTCGGATAAATCCCGGATGACCAGCGTCAGGTCCAGGCGATACAACCGGTTGAGGGTGTCGATTTTCCTGCGCAGTACTTCCAGTCCTTTTGATTCGCGCTTCAACCCGGACTGCTGCCGCAGTCGCTGCGATTCTTTGATGCCAATACCATTGTCGATCAGATCGCACTGGAATTGCTTGCCCTCCAATGAAAACTTCAGCAGGATCATGGATGAGCCTTCGGGGGCAAGGCCGTGTATGGTCGCATTCTCCAGCAGCGGCTGCAGCAGCATACCGGGTATCGGTGTGTCTGCGGGTATCGTCGTCTCGCCCGAAACCTCGATTTGGACCCGCTCTTCGAAACGCAGTTTTATCAGTTGGAGATATTCCTGGTCATAGGCGAGTTCTTCTCCGAAACTAATGAATGTTTTTTCCGAAAAAAACATCGTCCGGCGCAGGAGTCGCATGAAAATCGAGATGTACTCGCTGGTTTTTATGGGATCGGGCGGATGCAAAAACTGCTGGATGGCATTGATCGCATTTCCGATGAAATGTGGATTCATTTGTGCCTGCAGGGCTTGCAGTTGCATGACGGATGCGGTGGCATGCAGGTTCTGGAAGGCGCGACGCGCTTTGTAAATGCGCCAGATACCATATGCCAGGGCGCCCCACAACAACAGATAAATCCAGATCGTCTCGTACCAGTTCGGGTGTTTTGTAAGCGTCCAGATATCTGAATGCCGGCTGCGGATACCCGATGCCTCTATGGCGGTCACTTCAAAGAGATAGCGCCCCGGCGGCAGATAGGTACCCAGGTTGTAGGTCGCCGACTCGGCCCTGAATGTCTGTTTTATACCCTGCAGGCTGCCCGACAAATAAGAAACGAGGTTGTCGAGGGTCCACCATTGAACGGGGAGGAGCAGATTGGACTGCATGATCTCGAAGTACAGATTGCCCCGGCTGCGGTAGTCGAGACCGGCCAGTTCGAGTTCGGGCACGGTGGCCTCGGGCGGCAGATCAACAAAGTGCCTGTGGGGTAATGAATCGAGCAGGTGGAGGGTTACGGTCTGGTTGCTGTGGTCCTGATACAGCAATGCGGTTATGAATGTGGTAAAGTCTCCGTTTTCGTCCGGTGGCTGAAGCGTGATACGCGTCAGCCCGGCCGCCGTTCCGGCCCAGAGGGTATCGTTTCGGGCATAAACGGCATTTACATCATTGTCTGCGAGTCCGTCATGGGTATCAAAATGAACGATTTGGCCGTTGCGGCTCAGGCCGTAAATGCCATGATTGGTAGCCATCCAGGTTCTTCCGTTCGATTCGGTGAAAATAGACTGGATATTCCGGATCGGCTTTTTCAGGCGCTTGTTCACCTCATCCACCGCGATGACTTTCCCGTCTCTGACGGATACCGAGAGCAAACCGCTTTGCTGGGTTACCACCCACAATTCGTTTTTTCCCGCGCGCTGAATCGAAGTGATCCTGCTGTTTAACGCCGGGAACAAATTGCCCCAATTGGTTTTAAAACTATCCGACTGCGAATACAAGCCGCCCATCCCGCCGGCCCAAACATGATTGTCGTGGTCGCCGCTGACCGTCGTGAACCGCCTCAGGATGACGTCCGTCTGCAGGTTCGCCGGGTTTTGAAAATAACCCAACCGGCCCGCCTCTGCAAACCAGATTTTATCCGATTGCAGCCAAATGGATTTTAAACTTAGTTTGTGTTTAAAAAAGACGGGCGGCCCCGTATTGTTTTTGCAATAAAACAAGCCTTCATCCGAAGCCGCGTAAAAACCGCCATCTGCCGTGGTCAGGATCTGACGAACCTGGTTGTAGCCATCGGGAGCCCCCAGCGCGATGGTCCGGATGTTATCGCCTTCGATGATATGCACATTCCCCAGATCGTCGCCGAAAAGTATTTGTCCGGTTTTGCTGCCCGTGATCGACCGGATATTATTGGATTGAAATTTATCGCCGTTGTACGTCACGGGGGTATTGCGGGGCAATGCAAATACGCCTTCGTTTGCGGTGCAAAACCACATGGTGCCCTGTGAATCTTCAAACATGGCGGTGACCTTTTTCCCTTTCAGAAAAACCACCGGGTTGCTCAGATCCTTTTGCAAGTTGTCAAAACAAATGGCGCCCGCCTTGGTGGAGCATCCCCAAAAACGTCCGCTGTAGTCCGTAAATACCCTGCCTGAGAAATCAGGCACCGTGGTTATTTCCCGAATGTTGCCGCTCGCACAATCGAACAACCGCAGGCAGCCCGCGCTGTACAGTATCCGGTTTCCGGACAGGCATACGGACGGCAATCCGCCGCCGATGGCTTTGATATGGTGGAATACGGAGGCTTCCCCCCCGGGCGTCACCCGCATCACTGCCGACTCGCCCATGGCCATAAAAATACCGTCGAGGGTAAAAAAGGTGCCAATCTGGGCCGGAAAGTCATAGCGCAATACGCTGTTCCGGTTCAGTTTATACGCCGTTTTTGTGAAATCGGTGAGCCAGATTCCTTGCGAAGTATCTTCGTAAATGTTGTAGACACCCGTATATAGGTCCATTTTGGCCAGGAGCGAATCCTGTTTTTCGGAATAAATCCGCCCCTGAAACATATAACAAGGCTTTTTCCGAAAACAGGACAGCCACAACCTTCCCTGGCTGTCTTCCTGCATATTAAGCACTTCGAGGTCCGGCAGCCCGTCTTCAATCCCGTACGTGCGAAACCGCATGCCGTCGAAGCAGGCCAGCCCTTTATCGGTGCCGAACCACAACAGGCCCCGGCTGTCCTGTATGCCGCAATACACGTTGTTGCCGGGCAATCCGTCGCGCACGGCGTAGTTGATGTAGGCAGGCGTTTGCGCGTGCATGGCATTCAGCCAAAGCCAGAACAGAACCATCAGGGGCGGCCACAGGCCCATTCGTTTCATAGCGAAAAGGTACGGTGCCCCTGCGGTTTATACAATGCTATCTGATAACCGTGTTATACCGATGGATAACCGTGCGGGGAGAAATTACCAGACTTGTTGTGGCGAGGGGCTTTGAGCGGGAAAAAATACCATTTTTTATCGCCAGAGACGCCCGCTGCAACAGGTCTGTTAGTAACGCCGCTTCAGCAGGTATCGCCGGCCGCTTTCAAGCACGGCGATTTGTGATACTTCCCAGCCTTCCGTGTAAAAAAAGTTGAGCCCGTCGACAAGGCTGCGGAAGTCGTAGTGCTTGCCATTTTCGTCGGTTATGTAGTCTTCCTTGGGCTCCGACTGCCCGTAATCCACCCGGAATGTACAGCGTCCGTCGGCACGAAACTGCGGGTCGAGTTCGACGTACTGTCCGGTATTATTCGGCGTAATTTTCACACCTTCCACATAAATCTGGGAGAAAAGAAAAGGGCCGCCGGCAATCGACAGCATCAAACAAAGCAATGTCTTCTTCATGGTCAGAATTATTTTTACTGACAAAGTACGCGGCCGGTCCGCAATCGTGCCCGGCCTTAACCAGGGTTTAACGGCTTAACGCATTTTAACGAAGCACGACTATCATTTTAACCCGGTTGTTTAACATAAAGAATTGTAGTTCTGGCCGGTTTTTTGTAAATATACCCGTTTATTCCTAACCTTTCCTTTACCAATGCCGACCATCACAGAACAAGCGCCTGCCGACATCCAGAAAGAACTGGATGCGTTGCATTTAACCCTCAATACCGAGATTCCGGCCAAGCGCCTCGAACAAAATCTCCTGATTGCCACCTGGAATATCCGTGCTTTCGGCGATATCACCCGTAAATGGGTAAGCGATGCGCAGGACAGCCCGAAACGCGACCTGCATGCAACACGCTGCATAGCGGAAATTATCAGTCATTTTGACGTGATCGCCGTGCAGGAAGTAAAAGCCAATATCCGCGGCTTGCGCGACGTCATGCGCATGCTGGGCAACGATTGGGGGCTTATCCTGACGGATGTGAACCGCGGCGCAGCGGGCAACGACGAACGCATGGCCTTCATT
>JAKOXM010000062.1 GCA_029781095.1 Bacteroidota bacterium | reverse complement strand
TGGGTAAATACCACGACTATGCTGGAATTTCTTGCCTGTCAGACCGTGGACGCGCCAGTGTTGGAAAACCCGGCTGAAGAATGGAACATATACCCGAATCCGGTGCAGGCAGGAAAAACCCTAACCGTTTTGCCGCCTGAAACAGTACAACACGCCTTGATAACCTTGACGGATTTGTCAGGTAAAACTGTGTTGCAGGCGAGTGGTTGGGACAGTATTCATACAGGCTCATTAATGGCCGGGGTTTACACAGTCGAAATGATTGATTCCGATCATCCTTCCCGGCATTTTCCTGTGAAAAAACTGGAGATAACGCGGTAGCACGGCGTTTACGACGTCGGGACCAGGTCCATTTATGGCCCCATTTACAACCATGTTTGCCATAAATGGCCTTGATCCCGACGGCATGAATGCGGTGCTACCAGCCTTTATGGCCTCTCTCACAACCTTGTCGACCATAAATGGCCTTGATCCTGACGGCATAAATGCGGTGCTACCAGCCTTTATGGCCCCATCCACAACCTTGTCGGCCATAAATGGCCTTGATCCCGACGGCATGAATGCCGTGCTACCTTCCATTTATGGCCCCATTCACGACATTTTTGGCCATAAATGGCCTTGACCCTGACGGCATGAATGCGGTGCTACCTGCCATTTATGGCCCCATCCACAACCTTGTCGGCCATAAATGGCCTTGATTCCGACGGCATGAATGCCGTGCTACCTGCCCAGGGGCACGGAAAGAGACACTTCAGTGCCGGTTCCCGGCCCGGCATGCATCCGAAACACCCCGCTGATGTCGCCGGCGCGTTTTTCCATGTTGCCCAGACCGTTGCCCTTGGGTGTGGTAGCCATATCGAAACCTTTGCCGTTATCAAGCACGGAAAGTGTCAGGGTTTCGCCGCTAATCTGAAGGCTGATCTCCATCCGCGTGCAGTTGCTGTATTTGACGGCATTATTGACGGCCTCCTTGAAAATAAGATAAACGTTGCGACGGGTGGCGATGTCGAGGTTGCGCACCGGCAGGTTGCGCGGAATATCCATTTGATAATCAATGTCTTTGGCATCGAGCACCTTGCTTGCATATTCACGCATACGGTCGGCCATGTCGTTGAGATAGTCGGGATTGGGTTTTACAGCCCATATAAGGTCGCTGATGCTTTCGAGGGTGCTTTGAGCATTTCGAATGATCTGCTCGAGTCGCGCCGCTGCCTCGGGCGCTTTTTGTGCAACCTGCGCATGCGCTACCTGACTGAGAATACGGATGCTCGACATGGAAGCCGCCACGTCGTCGTGCAGATCACGGGCGATCTGATCCTTCACCTGCTGCTCGGCTTCCTTGATTGCCAGCTGCTTTTGTTGCTGCTCCATGACAAGCTGGAGCTGAAGCAGATTTCGGTCAAGGTCGACGGAACGGTGCCAGCGGGAAAAGCCAATTGTGAATACCAGCACTTCCAGTACAAATCCGACCAATACAGCGTGCTGGATAAGAGGGTAGGACGGTATAAATGCAAGGTTGCGCAAGAGGATGGCGATGAATGCAAGACTCAGCGGCATAAAAGCAAGGAGTGCAAGCCGCGCGCGTTCGCTCTTCCGAAAATACCACAAAGACAAGTATAAAGCGTTCAAAGTGAACAAAATAAAAAAAACATTGACTACCGCAAACAGGTATTGAAGCAGTGTTTTCTGCCCGGTCGACTCGAGCAGCCAGATGAGCACGACGCATACGGTAATGCCTCCGATATAAACCCTGACAAGCCTGTCCCATTTGGGAGCAAGTTCCCAGAGCCGCAGAAATCTGCGCAAAAACAGGCCGTAGGTAGCGGCGATCATCGAGGAAATACACTGGTGGCCGAGGTGCGAGAGCAGGCCGAAATCGACTGAATAAAAGTACAACTCCCGGATAAGGATATTCAGGATATAAATCGCATACAACACATACATCGTGTCGCGATACTGGATAAACAAAACGAGGCTGAATACGAAGGACACCAACATAACGCCGAGAAAAATGCCCAGTAAAATGATGTTTCGGCGGCTCACCATGCCGAAATCTTCGGGCGTGTACAGACCCAGGTTGAGGTACATCGAACCGATGTGGTTGGAGGTTTTGGCCCAGAATTCGTTGTCTCCTTTTGGCAGCATCACAGGAAACTGGAAGCCATCCGTGAGCTCATACCGTATATCATTGTGCCGGTCGGCTCCCACCTTGCCGAGATAAACCGGCGAACCGCCATCCGGCTTCTTTTGCCAGAGTTCAAATCGGGCGATATTCTTTCTGTTGACCCGCAATACCAGGCTCCTCGACACACTATCCGTGTTCCGGATGATAAAATGCAACCAGTACGGCGACTGGTCGGTGCCGAAGGTCATATAAGGGCTTTTCCCGGGCCGGAAGGAGCCGGCATAGCTCCCGGAAATGATATTATCGATCGAAATATCGCCATTCGTGTTCTGTAGCCAGTCGGGCGAAATCCAGGCTGAACTGAAATCTGCATTTACTGTCAATAATTTTTGCGCACCCGCGATTCGAGGGTACAAAAAGAGCACAGCGAATACGGAGATTGTTCTGAAAAGCAGGCGATGGCGGAGGGAGGACAACATCTGGTATAAAAGTATCACATGGCTATAAAGAGCAGGACGGAGATTTTCCGCCCGGATGTTTCATTATCAGAATGTTACGAAGGAAACCAGCAACATCAACTTTGGCCGGCAAGCTGTGTCAGCCTAAAACGTCGTTTTTTAGCAAAACTCGTTTGCCATAAAATTTTAACACTCATTCAATTGAAAAACGCAGGCTTGTAGCCCGGTTTGGCACGGTTTTTCCAAATACCGATATGAAAGGGCTAACATTTGATTGGTTAATTGTTTTCATGGTTATGTTGTGGCCGTCCAGTCGAAAAGACTGGACGGCTTTTTCTTTTTACATGATATTCACTTCCGGTTCGAGTTTTACCCCGAACGTCTTTTCGACCGAATCGATAATGGCAAAAGCGAGACTTTTTACTTCGTCCCCGGTGGCTCCGCCGTAATTGACCAGCACCAGCGCCTGGCGTTCGTAGCAGCCCGTATTGCCAACCCGTTTCCCTTTCCAGCCGCATTGTTCGATGAGCCAGCCCGCCGGTATTTTCACCCGCCCGGGGTCGTTTGCCAGATTATAAAAAGGAACATCCGGGTGTTTTTTTTGAATCCGTTCCAGCACCGAACGCAGCACTTCGGGATTTTTGAAAAAACTGCCGCAGTTGCCGATCCGCGCCGGATCGGGCAATTTGGAAGACCTGATATCAATGACCGCACGACTTATATCTCCGATGTCAGGGCTGGATATTCCCTTGGTTTTCAGTATTTTTTGTATGTCGCCGTAAGAAATATTGAGCCGGTGTGCGGTCCGTGTCAGAGAAAGTGTGACGGAGGTAATGCAATATTTTCCTTTGCCTTCCCGCTTGAAAAAACTGTCACGGTACCCGAATCTGCAATCCGGCCTGCTGAAGTGACGGGCTTTTCCGGTCTCCAGATCGACTGCCCGGAGACTGACAAACAGGTCTTTGAGTTCCACGCCATAGGCGCCAATATTTTGCACAGGCGCGGCGCCCACCGTGCCCGGAATGAGGCTGAGATTCTCCGCGCCGCCGAGCCCGTTTTGCACGGCCCACAGCACA
>JAKOXM010000053.1 GCA_029781095.1 Bacteroidota bacterium | reverse complement strand
AAACTGCAAGACTACCAGCGCTTTGCGCAGGGGCACGCCACCCGATACAGCGGTGCTTGTTTCGTTTTTAAGCGCCCGGACGGGGTTGAATCCCGACAATACCAGCGATGGATAAAGGCCCGAAAGTACGGTAACCGCCAGGGCCGTCAGTCCCAGAAAAACGAGTACCGAGGGGTCAGAAAAGAACGGAAGATCGTCGGGTACTTCGGAGATATATTTCAACATCGGGGCAAACGATTTTGCCAATACGATACCAATCAGGACGGAAAACAGGACAACAAGCGCCGTTTCTCCCATAAACTGCCCCACCAGTGCCTGGCGGCTTCCACCGAGGGTTTTGCGGACGCCCACTTCCCGCGCCCGGAGCGTGGCAAGCGCGGTAGCAAGGTTGATAAAATTGAAACATGCCATTGCCAGCACCAGCGCCCCGATACAGGCAAGCACCCACAATCGCGCCCGGCTGATGGTGTGCGAGCCCGAATTTCCGACGTCTTCGTTGAAATGCAGGTCGCTGAACGACTGAAGCACGTGTGTTTTTTCGGCGTTTCGATGCTTGTTGTGCTCTGAATATTCTTCCTTCCCAACCAGTGCCACCACAGCTGCTGCGGCATCGAACTGTTTTTTATCACCCAGCAATGCGTACAACTGGTTATTGGTGCTGCAACTCCCCCATTCACCCTCGTCATAAAAATAGAGGTCTTTGTTCGGCATAATGGTGGGGTACGAAACGAGGATAAACAGCGGAAAATCGCAATTTTCGGGCATGTTTTCCACCACACCGCTCACGGTGAGCCGGATGCGGTTATCCATAACAAGCGTCTGCCCTACCGCTTTGCGCCAGTCGTCGAAGCACTTTTCAGCCAGTCTTCGGGGCAAAACGGTCGTATTGATATCATTCAGGGCCGTATTCGGATCGCCGGCCAGCCAGGTGAGATCGAAGATTTTAAAAAACGACGGTTCTACAAACATCCCTACTTCCGGCGTCGTAGGCTGGAACTTTTTCAGCGGCGCGCCGCCTGCGGGATCGGGCACCGTAATGGTAGGCCAGATTTCCCGGATACGCGCTACCTGTTCGAACTGGCCAACCGTATGTTGAATTGCAGCCATCGCCGGAATGGGCACGCAGGGGCTCACCGATTCGCTCTCCGAGTCCTTTTCCCGGGAAAGTACGCGTACAATACGGTCGTGGTTTTGAAAGCCCTTGTTGAAACTCCATTCAAAGCGCACAATGCGATAGATCAGCAGGCAGGCGGCGATGCCCACTGCCAAACCGCATACATTGAGTACGAGATAAACCTTGTTTTTGCTCAGGGCGCGCCAGGCGAGACGAAAGTTATGAAATGTCATTTTCCGTGTTTTTTATTCACTGCGCAAACTCTTGACAGGGTTGTTCAGCGCCGCCTTCACACTCTGAAAACTCACCGTCAAAAATGCTATGACGGCGGCAATGATGCCTGCGGCAGCAAACATCCACCATTGTATGTCGATGCGATAGGCAAAATCGGACAGCCATTGTTTCATAAAATACCAGGCCAGCGGTGTAGCGATGACAATCGCCAGCAGCACAAGTTTCATAAAGTCCTTAGCCAGCAGGCCCGTTATGCCCGTCACGGAAGCGCCCAGCACTTTACGAATGCCGATCTCTTTGGTACGCTGTTCGGTCGTAAAGGCCGCGAGGCCGAACAGGCCCAGACAGGATACCAGGATGGACAACAGGCCAAAGACGCCTGCTATTTTGCCCACCCGCCTTTCAGCGTCGTACATACGGGCGAAAGAGTCGTCCAGGAAGCGATAATTAAAGGGTTGTTCCGGCGACATTGCTTTCCAGCCCTGTTCCAGTTGGGCTACAACGGCGGCGGTTTCTTTCCCCTTGTAACGGAAGGATATTTCCCCTTGCGAACGGCCCAGTTGCAGGCACAAAGCGCCGATATTCTCCCGCAGGCTCGCCCAGTGAAAGTCTTTTACAACACCGATGACGGTCATTTCCTTGAAGTCTTCAGGCTTGGGCTGACCTTCAAAATTGCCGTCGGGAACGTATATTTTCTGGCCTATGGGGTCTTTGAATTTAAATAAACGAGCCGCCGTTTCATTCAGAATCACGCCTGTGCTGTCCGTTACCCTTCCCGGATCGAAGGAACGGCCCTGCACGATGTTCATGCCCATTGTTCTGATATAATCGTTGTCAACCCGCCAGCGCTGCATGCTTACCGATTTTTCCTTGTCGAAGGAACGGTTCATGGAAAACAGCTGGTCGCTTCGGTTCGATGGCACCGGAAGGAAACCCGATACGGTAGCGCTCTCGAAAGCCGGATGCCGAAGCATCTCATCCCTAAAAGCATAGAGTTTATCGCCAAGTCCGTAGGCGTCATCCACGATGATCACCTGGCTCTTCTCGAATCCGAGTTTCTTATTCTGAATATAATTTAACTGATTAAAAACCAGTATTGTAGCGATGATAAGCGCCACTGATATTGAAAACTGGAAAACGACGAGCACGTTGCGGAACCCGCCGCCCTTGCCAATGCCGGTGGCCTGGCCTTTCAATACGCGTATCGAATCGAAGGCCGACAGGAAAAATGCAGGGTAACTGCCCGCCATCAGTCCCACGAGGCCGGTGCCCGCAACCAGTGACAGCCAGAATACCGGGCTGCTCCAGGACATGCTCAGGTCGCGCCCGGTCAGCTCGCGATGCCAGGGCATGGCCAATGACGCGAGCAAAACAGCCAGAAGAACGGCAAAGGCAGCGATCAGCAAGGATTCACTGAGAAACTGCCCAATCAGCGCAGAGCGCTTGCTGCCAAGCGCTTTCCGGATGCCGACTTCTCTGGCCCTGCCCGCCGAGCGTGCAGTGGCCAGATTCATGAAATTGATGCAGGCGATCAGCAGGATAAAAGCAGCGATCGCGCTGAAAATCCATACGTATCCGATGTTGCCGTTCGGCGCCAGTTCCGCGTTCAGGTTGGAATGGAGGTGGATATCGGTCAGATTCTGGAGGTAATACCGCGCGTATTGGCCCGTTTTTTCAACCTCTTCCATCGTCGTGCCGAGCAATCCCTGTGCCGTTTCGCTGATTTTTTTTCTGGACAGGGCGTCGAACTTTTTCCGGAATGCCTCCCGGCTGACACCTTTGCGCAGCAGCAAATAGGTGTGAAAATTGTTATTGGATGCCCAGAAGGGAGGGTCCGTTTTCACTTCGTCGTTGCCGTTCATGGAAATCAGGATGTCGGCCCGGAAATGAGAATTGACGGGCATATCCTCGTAGACCGCCGTAACCTGTTTTCTTTCCTTGTTTTCGAACAGAAGCGTCTGGCCAAGAGCCATTTGCGGGGAAGAAAAATACTTTTCCGCACGGCTCCGTGAAATAGCCACGACATCGGGCTGAGTGAGGCACCGGGCAGCGTCGCCTTCGAGTATTTTCAAGGGAAAAAGCTCGAAAAAAGTGCTGTCCGCGGTCAGCACGTGTTCTTCCCTGATATTTTGCTGGGATGGTCCGTCCCTGCGCACCAGATAGGTGCCGTAGTCGCGAAAACGGCAAAAAGACTGTACTTCCGGCATCTCTTTCAGAGCGTCGGGGCCAACTACGGAGCCCACGACCGCCAGTTCGAAATGGTTGCCGCCAAAATTGATATCGGCAGCGGGGCGTACGATCCGGCCCGCATTGGGGTTCCACTGATCGTAGGTCAATTCGTGCGTCACGTAGAGCACGATCAACAAACAGGCGGCAATACCAAGTGAAAGGCCAAAGATGTTAAGAAAGGAATACAGCCTGTTTTTCCGGAGATTGCGAAAGGCAATTTTCAGGTAGTTTTGTATCATAGCTTTTATTTCTAATGCCGTATTACGGTAGATTCTTCCGCTTCACTGAACCCGGCGCCCGTACTGCGCCTGCAGGCCGCATAAAGGCTGCCGGGTACGGTGAAATACACTTACGGTTGCATCTCATCGGTGCGTTCCATCAACGTCGCTTTGTCACCTGAAGGCGTATGGTACACGATATGCCACTGATTTTCATTTAGCCGGGTCCAGGTCATGGGCTCGGTATTTGGCAACACAGGGTCGAAGCGAATATCTTTTTCGCCGATCCAGGTGACCAGCCAGCGGCGGCCCGTTCCGTAGTAATAACATCCGTTGTACCAGGTAAACAGACAGGAAGTCATTTCTCCGTTTTCATTGGCGCAGAGGACTTCCAGCATGCGGTCGTTGTGAAACTGGAAAAACTTCCTCGTGACGTGTCCGTTTTCTTCGCCTTTCCAGACGCCCGCAAGCCATTGCATTTTTTGCAAGGCGGTGATGTCGTACCGGACAGCGGGAGATGCCTCGTTCACCGCATTTTCATCGTTCTGCGGTTGCACGGTTTGGCAGCAAACGAACGTGAGGACAAAGAGCAAAATGGAAAGAGTGCGCAACATGACAGGATATGTTTAGGAAGAAATGACTGGTTATGAATAATCAGGCAATTCCGTTGCCAATGCTTTAAAATATTTATTTTCAATAACTTATAAATTATGTCATGCCATAAAAATGCACGAAAGCGGACAGGATTGTTCGGTTTCGGACAGTAGCCCGCTATACGGCTTCCCCGCGCATCAGCCTGCGCTGAATGGCGATATCGCCCTTTTTTACAAACGTGATCGGGACGAAGTCGTCGGTGGGCGTTCCGATGTAGTAAAGCGTCCAGTCTTCGTCATAATTGGACAGCATCTGGCGAATGCAATCTGCGCGGTCAATTTTCGGGATTTCGCAATCTTCCCAGTAAAAGAGCTCGACGCGATAATGCAACTGCTGTTTCTGACCATTGATAGTGACCTCGATCTCGATGTCCTGCTTGCCGGGTAGCGACGGGATAGGTACTGCGATGTAAGCCATAATGTTTCTGAAACCTGTTCTTTTAGGAATGAATGTATGAAGTTTCAAACATGAGTCGCTCCGGATTTTTCCGGCGGATTTTAGTGCTGCAATGTATTTCCCGCAGATTCCCGCAGAAAAATTCCGCAGATGAACGCAGACAGGGTTCCGGTCAGAGCATATCAGTCCGAAAAATCAGGGACGACTCATTTTTCACCCTCCATTCGCATGCCATCTTTTTATTTAATTGATAATCAGTTTTTTATATTCTATTTTTCATGCAGCAAAAGTTCGAATCCGAACATAGGCGTTCGGTTTTGAACAATGATAACGAGCGCTTGCGCACCGTTTTTTGCAAACAATGTCTTTATGATTTGCTGCATAAAGAGGCTATTGCCTAATTTGCTGACCGATTACACCCTTTTCCCCCGCAATGTTCAAACGAATATCGATTTTCCTGATACCATTGATCTTCGCAGCATCGGCAGGTGTTCTGCCCGCGCAAACCGTGCCCGAACTGGAAGAACGGCTGCGCAACGCCACTTCGAAGGACGAACAGTGGGGGCTGGCCTTCAATCTGGCCAAAAACCTGCTCACAATTGATCAGGCAAAAGCCGCTGCCTACGCTGAACAAGCCTTGCAGCTGGCTCGGGAGATCGACAGCAAACAAAAAGAGGCCGATGCCGCGGGCGTAGCGGCAGATATCGCAGTCCGCAGCGGACGTTTCAAAGATGCAATTTCCTTGTATGCCCGCGCCTACGACAACGGCGTTGCCGCCGGCGCCTCCGATATTGTGCAACAATCGGTTGAAAAACTAAAAGAACTCAACGCGAAACAAGGCAATTACAAGGCCGCCTTCGAATGGAGCGAACGTCAGGCTGCACTGGT
>JAKOXM010000036.1 GCA_029781095.1 Bacteroidota bacterium | reverse complement strand
GGCGTACTGTTTCGCTGGGCCTGCTGGGCCTTCGCATTGTCCCTGGCATTTTTTCTGTTTCAGGAAAAAAGTTACTTCAACAACCACATTTATCTGTTTGTGCTGCTGGGGGTGCTGCTGAGTTTCACCAACGCCGATCACTTTTTGTCTTTGCGGAGCCGGGAAGGCCGGTACAGCGCGGTGCCCCGCTGGCAACAGTTTGTTCTGGAGGCCCAGGTGATGATCGTTTATTTTTACGGCGGCATCACTAAGATTAATACCGACTGGCTGATAAACAGGGAGCCGATCACAAGTCTGGCCAATCAGTTTTCGCCCGATAGCTGGCTGGCGCCCTTGTTCAAAAGCGACTTTATGATCTATACGCTGACGTACGGGGGCTTCCTGCTGGATTTTTTATCGCCGCTCCTGTTGTGGTACCGGCCTGTGCGTCGCTGGGCGCTTCCTTTTTTCATCGGGTTTCACCTGTCCAATTCGCGCATATTTAACGATATCGGCATTTTCCCGTTTTTGATGCTCTCGGCGCTGATTCTCTATTTCGATACGGAGGAGATCCCGTGGCTCCGAAACCTGGTCCGGCCCTCCGCAACGGGACACAAAAAGAAAAAGGAGCAGGTGCTGCCTTCCATTCCTGTTACAAGCCCGGCGATCAGGAATACGCTGATCGTTTATTTTGCTTTTCAGTTGCTGTTCCCGTTCAAAGGGCACTTTCTGCCCAACCCGATGGACTGGACGGGCATCGGCAAAAACTTTTCCTGGCGCATGAAAGTGGATACGCGATCGATTGAGGACTTTCGGTTTACGGTCACCAATCCTGCAACCGGCCAGGTGTCGCCTGTGAAGGTGCAATCGTTTGTCAATGAAATGCAGATATTGAATATGGCATGTGATGCGCGCTCCGTCGCGGCATTCGCCCGTTTTCTTAAGGAAGAAGTGGCACGCCAGGGACTCATGCAAAACGCTGTTGTAAAAGCGCGGATCATGGTGCGGTACAACGGAAGGCCGCCGCAGCTGTTTGTCGACCCCGATATCGACCTCGCTACGGTATCGGCGAATCCTTTTGAAAAACTGACCTGGGTCCTGCCATTAAATGAATAGTTATTTGGATTCCAGAATATATGTATATTTGTCCCTGACCGACCGGATTTCCCCCCTAAAAATGGTATGTTTTCGGATTAACGCCTTTTTTGACAAAAAAAACGGACGCAAATCTCTGTTTTCCTGAAATCAGGAATATATTTGCCGTTGGTTTCGATCTCGTACCGTCCAGTTCATTTTTGTTTAATCCATATAGTCTCATGAGAGCAGGTTTGCCGGAACACTCAAACTCCGGTCTGGATAACCAACCCACGCGTTTGCTATCTTTTTCCCGCCCTCTTTAAATTTGTCCTTATTTCCGATTTTTTGGCAAGCATTTTGTGCGATTAATTCCGGTGTGCCTCCTTTTTGATGCCCACTCAGTTTGTCGGACTTAGTGCATGTTCATACAATCTGAAATTTGTATTCACGTGGTTATCCTTTTAATCTCATGATAATAAACTGTACTAAGTCCTACACGCCATCCGGTATTCCCTTCAAGCATTGATAGTGCGGCACGACCGCACCATCAATGCTTTTTTTATTTTGAATCGGAACAAAGCCTGCTGTGTATAAACTTTCAGTTTCTCAATTTCAGGCCATTCAATAATCAAACATCTTTTAACTTAAATCTTTATTCAACACATGAAAAGAACGTTCGCAAAACAGAGCCTGATGTCGCTCATGGCGGGGTTCTTCCTGTTTGGGTTTTTGCTTTTCACGGGTAATCGTGCGGAGGCTCAGACTTACAACTGGATGCAATCCGACCAGGCGCAGCAGACACTTGTAGCCACCGTTACGGCGCTGCAGGCTGATCTACAGAATCTTACGCCGGGGACACAGAACTACAACGAGGACCTGATGCGCGCCTATTATTACAAGGCGATCTACCG
>JAKOXM010000028.1 GCA_029781095.1 Bacteroidota bacterium | reverse complement strand
ATTCCAATTGAACACTCTGCTTCTCCGTAAATATCAACGTCCTTTCCGCCACTTCCCCGACTACATCGCCCGGATACAAAAAGGCGCGGTCGCGGAATATCTCCCGAATTTCTGCATCGTCGAGGGCCGTTATTTTGGCGGCAAACTGCTCCGCCCGCTCGAAGCAGTATTGCAGACGGTCGAGCAAAAACTGAAAATCCTTGATCCAGATCACCGTGCCGGGCGGCAGTATCTGCAGCAGCGACACCTTCTCGTCCTGACGGAAGCGGGTGTTCAGGTTGGGCACGATGCTGACGGATGCGAGGTTGCGCTTCGACAACTGCGTAAGCGGGTCGAAAACACGGATGCTCTCTACCTCGTCGTCAAAAAGTTCGATGCGGTAGGGGAGGTCGTTTCCATAGGAAAACAGGTCGATGATACCGCCGCGGATGCTGAACTGGCCGGGTTCGTACACAAAATCGGTACGAAGGAAGCTATACTCGACCAGCATCTCGATGGCGAAATCGATATCCAGTTTTTCGCCCTTTTTGACTTCGAAGCGGCTTTTGGCCAGCACCTCGGGCCGGACGACCTTTTCGAAAAGTGCTTCCGGATAGGTGACGATGGCCGCCGCTTTCGCGAATGTGTCGGAGGCTCCCGTAATTTTACTGATCACCTCGCTGCGTTGCAATACCTGCACGGGGCTCAGGTCGTCGAAAAAGGCCGGGCGTTTGAAGGAATCGGGGAAAAAGAAAGCCGTTTGCTCTGCCAGCAGTCCTTCGAGGTCATTGTGGCGGTAGGCGGCCTCTTCTTTGGAGTTTGCGATGAACAGGTGGATACCGCTGTTCGCCGTCCCTTGCCGGCCGATGGTGGCCGCCAGGACAAAAGATTCCTGTGCGCCGGTGAGTCCGCTGAGTTGTATGCGGCTTACAGACGATTGGTTTTCAAGGTTTTGGGCAATCTTTTCGACCGCCGGATGTTTGCGAAAAGCGGCGATCAGGTGCTGGAGGTTGCTCATTGCAGGAGCAAAGGTAGGATACTTGTTGGCCGACTTCTGGTGTAAAACCGAAAAATTCCGGATAATTGCGCAAGCCTTCGAGATTTCCGGATCGGGCATGCCCAAAATTGCCCCATACCGGCATTACGAAGCATAAACCAACTGCCATGGCGAATAAACCGAAGCCCCGCCCGTCCGGGAAGAAAAGCATACCTGTAAAACAGGAATCGAAGCCTGCCAAACCGGCGCCACAATCGCCGGTCGACTGGTCGCCGGTCGCCCGCCGCTGGGCGAAGCCGGCCCTGATTGGCTTGCTGGCAACCGGCTTTTTGCTCCGGGTGCTTCACTTGTCCGACCTCAGTTTGTGGATGGACGAATATGTGCATGTAATGCGGGCGAAAAACTTTCTCGAAGGCAACGGGCCTCTCCTGACGAATGACAACAACGGCATCCTGCTTACGCTGATCTTGTTGCCGCTGTTTACTCTTTTTGGCCCGAAGGTGTTTTGGGCGCGGTTTCCCAGTGTGCTGTTCGGCGTGGGGGCCATTCACCTGATTTACCGGATGGGCACCCGCCTTTTCAATCGCTACGTGGGCCTGGTGGCGGCAGGCGGCGCTTCCTTTTCACTTTACCTGATATTCTGGTCGCGGATGTGCCGCAACTATGCCATTCTGAGTTTTTTCTATCTGCTGCTGGGGATGGTATTTCTGGAAGCCTGGGAGGCCAGACGCGATCCCGAGGCCGCCGGCTGGTGGAAGCGAAACGGATTGTCGGGCAAATACGCGCTCAGTCTGCCGGTAATAGGTGTGCTGTCGCTGCTCTCGCACCAGTTGACCTTTTTCTTTGTGTTTTCAGTGGCCATTTATGCAATCATCGTGGCTGTCAAGGCCTTGTGGGACGGCACCGAAAAACAGGGAAACATGAAATACCTCTGGCTGGCCGGAGGGCTGTTGCCTTTTTTGCTGATCATACTGGTGCCGCCGCTGGGCGATCTCGTCAGAAAAATATTGCAGCCGATTCTGTTGTCGGATATCGCAGACTGGGCATTTCCCGACTGGGAAAGACTTGCCGGATGGTTTGCCAACAAGCCGCTGGAAGCGTTTAACGTGTACAATAACCTGCTGAAATATGATCTCAACTGGCTGTACGTACCGGCCCTGGCGGGTTTGGTGGCAGCATTCTGGATTCGCCCGAAATCGGGCGCCTGGTTGCTGGCAGGTTTTGTGGTGCCGTTTCTGTTGCTGAGTTTTGTGTTCCGCGAACCCTTTCTGGATCGCTACCTCATTTTTGCCTATCCATACATCATTATCGCGGTCGGAGTGTTTTTCTATGCCGTGTGGCAATGGCTGAGTCAGAAAATATGGCCGCAGATGTCGCAAACGACAGGCTACGTCCTCCTTTCCCTGCCCTTTCTGTTGCTGTTTCTGAACGCACGCCGCAGTTCCATCGCCGACCTGGCCCTGGGGCGCGTGCTGACGGGACACGTGGTCGACACCCGGGTGTCGGGCTGGGCGTTCAGCAATTGGAAGGGCGCCTGCGATTTTGTGGATAAAAAACGCCAGCCCGGCGACATGCTGATGTCGACCGTACCAACGGCTGTATCCTATTACCTGAACCAGGATAAAGTCTTGTGGTTCAGGCAGGCGTATTACGATACCGGCAGCAAAAGTTACAAGCTCAATACGCCGAACCCTGGCGGCGGACCGAGCGCCTCCTCCTTTGAAGACCTGGTGCGTACGGTGCAGCAGACCCCGCGCGGCTGGCTGATAGCCGATTATTATCTTGACAATATCTTTACCGACGAACGGGCTTTGCTGTGGCTGTACCAGAATATGCATTACTACCCCGAGGCGGTCGGCGACGGTACCATTATGGTGTTCGGCTGGGACAATGCGCAGCCCAAACCCGAACGCCAGAACCTCGTTGTCGAACTGGGGCAGGACGATGATAAAATAGAGTCGAAGGAATATCACATGACCCTGCCCGAAAGCCTGTTCGCGCAAAACGAGATCAACCTGACCGTCCGGACGCAGGGTATCGACAACAACCGCGAGGCACTGGTGCTGTTCAACGGCCAGAGCGCCGTGTACCTGCCGCCGAATGAAGGCCCCGGCGTGGAGGAAAAAGTCATTCCGCTGGACCGGAGCTGGATAAAACCCGGCAGTAATGCAATTCAAATCATTTACGAGACAAAGCGCCCCAGTGACCCGCACAAAGGTTTCAGGATGTTCTTCTTGTCCATTACGGGTAAATAAGACTTCGAAAATGGCGTAGTTTTGCCTTCATGTCTGCTGTTTATCGTTATGCCCGGGTTATTTGTGTTGTTTTGGTTGTTTGCCTTCGGGCTGCCGCCCAACAGGGAGCGATATTAATAAACGCCTCCTGCAACAGCACCTGTACGGGTAATCTGGGTGACAACATATTCCCCGACGGCGATTTCGGTTCGGGCGTGGCAAACGTATTGCCCGTGAACCCCGGGCTCGCTCCCGGATATTCCTACCAGATCAACCCGCCGCCCAACGACGGCAGTTATTGCATCGCCAACAGCACCGTAGGATGGGGCTCTTTTGCGGCCAGTACCTGGATCAAGATACAAGATAACGGCCCGGAACCCAATGGCTACATGATGGTGGTCAATGCCAGTTATCAACCGGGTTTGTTTTATCGAAAAGAGGTGCAGGTCTGCGAAAACACCCTGTACGAGTTTTCGATAGACGTTATTTCGATGAACATTCCCAATCCCAACCAGCAGATCATTCAGCCGGAGGTGATTTTCGAGATCGACGGCAATGCCGTGTGTACTACCAATAATATTTCTGTTGATCAAACATGGCACCATTACCGCTTTTCTTTCACGACGCAGCCCGGTGTCACGCAGGTAACCTTGTCGCTGCGCAACAACGCTCCCGGTGGTTATGGCAACGACCTCGCCATCGACAACATATCGTTCAGGGCTTGCGGGCCGGAGATCGATGTGCCGGCTACGGTTTTTTTCTGCGCCGGGAAACCCCTGACGATTCAGACAAATTTGGCCAATTCGCCCTACAATACAACCTTTTACGCGTGGCAATACCAGCCCGCCGGAACGTCGACGTGGCAAACTGTGCCCGGATTGAACAGCCAGAATATTCAAATTGCGACTCCTGCAAACGGCGACCAGTACCGCCTCGTGGCTGCCAATACGCAGGGAAATCTTGACCTTTCCAATTGCCGGTCCGTGTCCATGCCGACCGAACTCGTGCTGGACGACCCTTCTGCCTTTGCGATTGGCGGCGAAGACACCATCCTCTGCAACGGTGCTCCTGCCGTTCTTGACGCAGGTTCGTACACCAAATACCATTGGTCGACGGGTGCGACGACACCCACGCTGTCCGCGCCTGCTCCGGGCTGGTATTCCGTGACGGTTACCACTGTCAACGGCTGCACGGCTACCGACAGTCTGTACGTGTACGAAGTGAACCTTACCGCCGCGGCGACGTGGAAAAACCCTACCTGCGCGGGCGACAGCACCGGCTGGATAAAGATCGAAAACTGGCAAGGGGGCATAGGGCCGGTAGGTTTTTCCCTGGCCGGGGGGCCCGTTCAGGATCAACCCTATTTTGGGCAACTGACTGATGGCCAATATATTGCTGAAATATCCGACTCGCTGGGCTGCCGACTTAAAATACCGGTGCAAATTGCGGCTCCGCCTCCATTGACAGTTTCTTTGGGCCCCGATCGCAACATTTATGCCTGCGACACGCTTCGGCTGAATACGACTGCCAATTACCCGGTTACGGCTTATTCCTGGGAACCCGCAGGCGGCGTTTCCTGTGCAAATTGCCCCGATCCGCTGGTCATGCCTGCTTCTTCTGCATGGTATGTTGTGCATGTTACCGACAGTCTCGGCTGCCGGGGAAGCGACTCCCTGCTGCTGACGGTGTTGCCCCGGCTCGATGTGTACGCACCCAATGTGTTCAGGCAGAGTTATTCCGATAACCGGGAAAACAACTCATTCACGCTCTATGCTTCCAAAAGTGCGGTGCTCGTAAAACGTCTCGATATTTTTGATCGATGGGGAGAACTGGTTTTTCACCGGGAAAACGAGTTGCCCGGAGCAGCGGCTTTGCGCTGGGACGGCACCGATCTGCAAGGCCGGTTGCTCGACGATGGTGTATTTGTCTGGCTGGCGGAAATCGTGTTCACCGACGGGCAGGCGCGGGTGTACAGCGGGGACGTAACCGTGCTCACCGGCCAATAACCGCTTAACGCTCCAGTACAAATTCCAGATTGTCAGAATTATAGATAAACCGGCGACCCACTATCCGAAACCCGCATTTGAGCAGAACGTTTTGAGATGCCAGGTTTTCCGGATCAACCACCGCAACAACTTTGGGGACGTCGAACCGCGAAAAGGCATAGGCTGCGAGGGCCTGCGCCGTCTCCGTTGCAAAACCCTGCTTCCAGTATTCCCGCAGCAGCACGTATCCCAGTTCGAGATCGTTGCCCGGGAGGTAGTCCATGTGGCGCAGCACACAGTTTCCGATAACCTCACCCGATTCCTTCAGGCTCATGATGTATGTGCCCAGGCCCGGGTTGAGTTGCGTGTATTTCTGCCACATATTCATGCGTTCGCGTACCACTTCGGGGTCCTTCTCCGGCGGCCTGATATACCGCATCAGGTCGGTATCACCCTGCAGATGAAAAATAAAATCGAAATCGTCAGGTTCGACGGAGCGAAAACGGAGTCTGGCAGATTCCGGCGGATCAAAATGCGACATAAGGTTGTTTGAAATAACGTTGCGGGGTAAAGATAGCAGATGCGACCGTCATGGCTGTATATTCGCATACGGTCTTCCGTACCGACACGTGTTAAACCGATGTCATGAAAAAAAATCCCTCAGATTTACCCTCGAATGCAGGGAATCGACGTGCGACGAACTTTTCCGTTATGTAAAGCAGCCACTTATGAAATGAATGATACAAATACAACACTTCTGCCGCACACTACTGGACATTTTCCACGCAAAGGCGCAAAAACCAAAAACGCAAAGACGCAAAATTTTAATTTTCAACACTTTGCGTCTTTGCGAAAACTTTGCGTCTTTGCGTGAAATAAAAATGTCCAGTAGTGTGCTTCTGCCGACCATAACGATCCTCAGTGAATCCGCCGTCGCCGTCACTTTTGGTGAAACGATCGACCTGGAAACACATCGAAAAACGCTGACCTTCCGGGACCGCGTGCTTGCCCGGCCAATTCCCGGTCTTATATCCGTTTCACCCGCCTATGCCTCGGTTACGGTTTTCTTCGATCCCCGGAAAGTGCGCGATGCGATGCGCGGCTCGTATCCCGATCCTTATTCATTTTCCCCCGCGACTGCGGTGCGTGATTTCATGGAAGACATATTGAATATCAACGCTTTGTATGATAATAATGCGAACAAAACGGCGCCGGAACCGATCGACATCCCGGTTTGCTACGATGGCCCCGATTTATCAGAAGTGGCCGAACGGCTGAATACCACGGTAGGCGAAATAATCCGGCTCCATTCCGATCCTGTTTACACCGTTTTTATGAACGGGTTCCTGCCCGGTTTTCCCTATCTCGGTCCTTTGCCCGCCGCTCTCGAATTGCCGCGCCGCGATTCGCCGCGCCTGCGCGTGCCACCGGGAAGCGTGGCTATCGCCGGGCGCCAGACAGGCATTTACCCACAGGCATCGCCCGGCGGCTGGCACCTGATCGGGAGCACTGATTTCGAACTGTTCGACCCTCAAAAAGAACCACCTGCCCGTTTGCGACCGGGGATGCGGGTGCGATTCAAACCACGGTAGCACGGCATTCACCACGGTAGCACGGCATTTATGCTACGGTAGCACGGCATTTATGCCGTCGGGATCAGGGCCATTTATGGCCATAAAACCATGTAAAAAATTGAAAATCAAAGTCCTGTCACCAGGCCTCCTTGCTTCTATCCAGGATTCAGGCCGTCCCGCCCGCCATTCCGACGGCATCCCGCCCGGCGGCGCAGCGGATACCCTCAGCCACCGGCTTGCCAATTTCCTCGCGGGCAACGATGCCGGGGCAGCCACGATAGAAATGGCGGGTGGTATTTTTTCGGCATCCGCAGAGCAATCCGGCTGGCTGGCCTGTGTCGGCGGCGCAATGTTTCTGGATGACAAGGCAATACCGGGCAACCGGAGTGTTTTCGTTCCTGCGGGGACAAAAATCAAAATCGGGCCCTCATCTTCCGGTAATTACGCCTACCTCGCGATACCCGGCGGTTGGGACGTACCGGAAGTGCTCGGCAGCCGGAGCACGTGTCTCGTTGCCGGTTTTGGCGGACTGCAAGGTCGCGGTCTGCGGAAAGGCGATGTGCTTCAGAGTACTTATTCATCTGACGACCCAAAGTCGTCTGATGAATACAATGAATGCCTTCCGAAAATCATGCATTGGTTCATATCCGGGCAGATTTTCAGCGTTCCGGCATCCGAAAACACCATACGCGTTCTCCCGGGCCCCGAAAGCGGCTGGTGGCCGGCGGAAGACGAACAACGTTTTTTTGAAACGGATTTTATTGTCTCCAAAAACCGCGACCGCATGGGTGTGAGGCTGGAGGGGGCCTCTGTTCCGTCGGCAAAAAGATCTGCCATGCTGTCAACGGCGGTCATGCCCGGCACGGTACAAATACCTCCCGGCGGCCGGCCCATCGCATTGCTGGCCGATGCCCAGACGACCGGCGGATACCCCCGTATCGCGCAGGTAATCGCCGTCGATATGCCCCTGTTGGCACAGATACCGACCGGACAAAGCATTCGTTTTCAAAAGGTTACACTTGAAGACGCAGAACGCCTGTATTTTGAACGGGAAAATTTGCTCCGAAAAATCCAACTTGCACTTCAATTCAAACTGCACGAACATGGTATCCGTTGACATCAACTGTGATATGGGCGAGGGCTTCGGTCCCTGGCAAATGGGCAACGACGCAGCATTGATGCAGTACATCTCTTCTGCCAATATCGCCTGCGGGTTTCATGCGGGCGACCCCCGCATCATGCGGGAAACGGTACGGCAGGCGCTGAAACGCCACACGGCCATCGGCGCCCATCCGGGTTTTCCCGATCTTCAGGGCTTCGGCCGGCGCAATATCGCCATGACGCCCGATGAGGTGTTTGAGATGGTACTGTACCAGATAGGCGCCTTGCAGGCCATTGCCCGGGCGGAAGGCGGGATATTACATCATGTAAAGCCGCATGGTGCATTGTATAACATGGCTGCGAAGGATCGCAAGCTCGCCGACGCGATTGCACGCGCCGTTCAGCAGGCCGGAACCGATCTCGTGCTGTACGGTCTGAGCGGCAGTGCCCTGATAGAGGCGGGAGAAGCCATCGGCCTGCGCACAGCCAGTGAGGTATTTGCCGATCGAACATACCAGGACGACGGCTCGCTGACACCGAGGAGCCAACCAGACGCTCTCGTAGAGGATACCTCCAGGGCAGTGGCCCGGGCACTGCAAATGGTTCAAAAACAAACCGTTGTGAGCACAAACGGCAAAACGATAGGCCTGGTGTCCCAAACGATCTGCCTGCATGGCGACGGAGCCCATGCACTGGAATTCGCCGTGGCTATTAATGCGGCGTTCAAAGAAGCGGGCATAGCCATGGTAGCGCCGTGAGATAATTCGACATTCGCACCAAACCACCTTTTTATGCGAAATACTTCCAGTTTTTATCTGTTCATCGCGCTTTTGTGCGTCCTGCTGTTTGAAGCTTGCTCCCCTAAAGCGCTTCCCCAGGCGCCTGTGCCCGGACCCGCGCCTTTACCATCCATCAGCGCCAAAACCAGGAACATGACCGCATATTCGGGGTTCTTTCCTTTCTGGTGGGACGACCGGGAAGGAAAGATATGGCTGGAAGTGAGCCGCTTCGATACGGAATTTCTGTACGTCAACTCTTTGCCGGCGGGCGTCGGCTCCAACGATATAGGTCTGGACAGGGGGCAGATCGGAGCATCCCGGGTGGTGAAATTCGTGCGCAGCGGCAACAAGATACTGTTGCTCCAGCCCAACCTGGGCTACCGGGCGAGCAGTCCGAATGTCCAGGAGCAACGCTCGGTCGAAGAGGCCTTTGCGCAGTCGGTGCTGTGGGGTTTTGTTGCGGCAGCGAAAGAAGACGACCGCTACCTCGTGGATTTTACGCCCTTTGTACTTCAGGATGCGCATGACGTGGCCGGGACCTTGGCCCGCAGCAACCAGGGCACTTATGCGATCGATGCCAACCGCTCCGCCGTTTTCCTGGAAAGGACCAAAAATTTCCCAAAAAACTCGGAATGGGAGGCTACCGTCACTTTTACCGGCAAACCCCTGGGCGAGTACATCCGAACGGTGACGCCTACATCCGCGGTTGTTACCGTGCGGCAGCATCATTCTTTTGTAGAATTGCCCGACGGTGATTACAAGCCCCGTCGTTTTGACCCGCGTTCCGGCTACTTTGAAACCAGCTGGTACGATTTTTCCACGCCGATCGGCGAGCCGATCGTGCAGCGCTACATCATGCGTCACCGGCTCCGGAAAAAGAACCCCGAAGCGCCCGTAAGCGACCCTGTCGAACCGATTGTATATTACATTGACCCCGGCGTACCCGAACCGATCAAGTCCGCATTGCTCGACGGCGCACGCTGGTGGAATCAGGCGTTTGAATCTGCCGGCTATCGCAACGCTTTTATTGTCAAAGAATTACCACCCGATGCAGACCCGCTCGATGTGCGTTACAACCTGGTGCAATGGGTACATCGTTCTACCCGCGGCTGGAGTTACGGCAGTTCGGTGAGCGACCCCCGCACCGGCGAGATCATCAAAGGTCATGTCTCGCTCGGCTCGCTCCGGGTACGGCAGGATTACCTCATTGCCCAGGGGCTTCGTTCTCCGTTCGAGGGTCCGGGGAGCATCGACCCCGAATCCGAAAAAATGGCATTGGCCCGCTTGCGACAACTGTCGGCGCATGAAATCGGCCATACCCTCGGGCTGGCGCATAATTTCGCAGCCAGCGTCAACGACCGCGCTTCGGTCATGGACTACCCGCACCCCTATGTTCAGTTAAAGGACGACGGGACGCTCGATTTTTCCCGGGCCTATGACGAAGGCATTGGCGCCTGGGACAAACGCACCATCCTGTACGGCTACCAGGATTTTCCCGCAGGCGCGGATGAAAATGCGGAATTGAACAAAATTTTGACCGAAAACAACCGGCTTGGTCTTTTGTATATCTCCGATGAAGGCGCCCGGCCCGCCAACAGTGCCAACCCTGCCGCTCACCTGTGGGACAACGGCACCCGTGCGGTCGACGAACTCCATCGCCTGATGACGGTCCGCGAAAATGCCCTGAAACGCTTTGGCGAACGCAGCATCCCCGCCGGCCGGGTGATGGCCGACCTCGAGCGCGTTCTGGTACCCCTCTACCTCGCTCACAGGTACCAGACCGAAGCGGTCTCCAAACTCATCGGCGGCGTACAATATGCCTATGCCGTGCGCGGCGACGGCCAACTTTCCAATGATCCGGTATCCGAGGCGGAACAACAAAGCGCTTTTGACGCCCTCCTCGAAACGCTGCAACCGTCGTTCCTTGCTTTGCCGGAAAACATCATCCGGCTCATGCCTGCCCAGCCCATCGGCTACGACAGGGACCGCGAAATGTTCAAAAGCAATACCGGCGGTTTTTTTGATCCCCTGACGGCAGCAGGCAGCAGCGCCGGTCTCACGCTTGATATGCTCCTGCTCCCCGAACGTCTCAACCGGCTTGTGGAGCAGGAGGCCCGGGGAACGCTGCGGTCATTTTCTCTGGCCAATATGCTGCAGCGGCTGCAAACGGACCTGTTTGAAATCCGTGCCGGCGAAACCCCCATGCAGGCAGAGATACGGCGGACCCTTCAGCAACTTTTTTTGAACAAATTGCTGGTCGTAAGTGCCTCAGATGCGGCCACAGCCAGTGTAAAAGGCGCTTTTTTACTGAAAATCAATACTTTGGAAGCAGACCTAAAACAACGAACCGCTCAGACTCTTTCTATCGACGATCAGGCAAATGTGACATACCTGCTTAATCAGATAAGACTTTTCCGCGAAAAACCCGGTGATTTCAAGCCCGCTCCCTCGCCGGTCATGCCGCCGGGGCAGCCCATTGGCTGCGGAGACGAGTAGCCAAAAATGAATGTATGAAAACCAACACCGGCGCAACACTTGGTGCGGCATTTCTCATGGCGACTTCGGCAATCGGGCCGGGGTTTTTGACACAGACGACGGTTTTTACCGCCGAGTTGGGTGCAAGTTTCGGCTTTGTGATCCTGTTGTCGGTATTGCTCGATCTGGGCGCCCAAGTCAATATCTGGCGCATCGTCACGGCCTCGGGTATGCCCGCTCCCCAAATTGCGGGGCGCGTATTACCGGGGCTCGGGCATGTACTCACCGTACTCATTGTGTTCGGCGGACTGGCGTTCAATATTGGCAACGTGGCAGGTGCGGGCCTGGGCCTGGAAGTGCTGACTGGTCTTCCGCCGGCCTGGGGCGCGGTATTCAGCGGCGCCATTGCCGCAGGATTGTTCGCAAGCCGGGAAGCCGGACGATCTATGGATGTTTTTTCGCGGATGCTGGGTTTTCTGATGATCCTGCTCACGGCCTGGGTGGCATTTGCGGCTCACCCGCCACTGGGAGAAGTGGTACACAGGACTTTTCTTCCTGAAAAAATTGATGCGAAGGCGGTGCTGACCATCGTAGGCGGCACGGTAGGCGGCTACATTTCGTTTGCAGGTGCGCACAGGCTGCTTGCTGCGGGTGTCAGTGGAAAAGAACATGTCGCCACGGCAACGCGGAGTGCGTTTACGGGCATCGGTGTTGCCACACTTATGCGTTTGTTGCTGTTCCTGGCCGCTTTTGGCGTTGTCGCGGGCGGCGCGGTGATCGATCCGGCCAATCCGCCCGCTTCGATGTTCAGGGCGGCTGCCGGCGAAGCCGGCTACCGGTTTTTCGGGCTCGTCATGTGGGCAGCAGCCGTTACGTCGGTCGTGGGTTGTTCATTTACCTCGATTTCATTCCTGACTTCCTCATTTTCAGGGTTACAGAAAAGGTCACAGTGGCTGATCCCGTTTTTTATCCTGTTTTCAGTAACCGTTTTTGTCCTGTTCGGGAAGCCGGTGAAGGCGCTTGTTGTCGCAGGCGCCGTGAACGGGCTCATTTTGCCCCTTGCACTGGCAGCTATGCTGCTCGCCACACGCAGGCCGGAGTTGAGTACTAACTACCAGCCACCGTTTATCTGGCAGTTTTCAGGTTGGGTAGTGGTGGCCATTATGAGTATCATGGCGTTGCTGGCCATGGTGCAGTAATTTGGAGCAAATCCTGAAAATGGCCAATCAGTTCCCCATTTTTGCACAACCTGTTTTCTGCAACAAATAACCACACCTTATGCAAAAACCACTACTCGCATTTCAGCCGTTTTTTTTGCTGGTGCTACAGGCTGCCTTTCTTCAAAGCGTTTCTGCGCAAACCACTGATTCGCTCGAAATTAAAAATATCGGATACGGCAAACAAGATGCCGCCATTGTCACCGGCGCCGTGTCGCACCTGGAAACGGATCAATTCAACCGTGGACAAATATATGATTGGGACCAGCTTTGGCAGGGCCTGATTCCGGGCTATACGACCGTACGGGCCGGAAGCAACCCGAACGAGTCCTTCGACACGCGAATCCGGGGCCTGCATACGATCAACAGCCGCACCCGGCCGCTTTATGTTGTAGACGGGGTGCCGGGTGTTGACATGTTTGCCATCGACCCCACAGATATAGTATCCATTGACGTGCTTCGCGACGCCGCTTCTGCGGCCATCTACGGCGGGCGCGGCGGGGCCGGGGTGGTACTGATCAATACCCGGAAAAATGCCGCACCCGGCCTCCGCGCGACATACCAGGGACAGGTGTCTTTTGATGCCGCAGCAGGCAAGTACAAGGTGCTCGGTGAAGACGAATTTCTGGGCTTTGGCGGTTCGGATTTTTCACCGGGGAGCAGCGTTAATAATTACTGGCAGGACCTCGTACTCAGGAAGGGTATCAGCCAGTCGCATCACCTCGGCCTGAGCGGGAGCAATGGGAATGGCGGTTTTATGCGCGTATCCATGCATTACAGGAATATGGAAGGTATTTTGCGCGGCACCGGATTCCGGCAATACAACGGCAATTTGCTTGTTTCCCAGAACATCCTGAACGACAGGATCACGTTGAGCGGCGGCATCTCTTTGGCGAGCCGTGAAGCGGAACTTGGGTTCCCCGAGGCGTTTCGCTATGCCGTCGTGGCCAACCCTTCCTCTCCCGTCCGGGGCGACGACCCCGCCTACGCCACGTACGGCGGCTATGTCGAAAAGCCCTTGTTCGATTATTACAACCCCGTTGCGATCATAGAGCAGAACAAAAACGATGGAGATGTCGTGTATGGCCTGGGTCATCTAAGGGCCGAGGCCCGCATATTTCAGGGACTTACCGCAAGCCTGATGCTCGGCAAAGAGGAAAACCGGCAAAGCACCGGCGAGTATTACAGCAAGCAAAGCGCATTCAGGGGCAGGGGGCGAAACGGTGTCGGCCGCAATACCCAACAGGTAGCCGATCAGGATATTCTGGAAGCCACCCTGGCATACAGAATGGAGATATCGGGATTCCGGACGCAGTTGCTGGGCGGTTACAGTTGGCAGCAATCGGATCGTCACGGGTATGAACTGCAAGCCGGCAATATTATTTCCAATGTATTGGAAAACAACAACTTCAGTTCGTTTACTGAAGTTCAAAAGGGTCTGTTGGATATATCGGGATACCGTCAGAGAACCCGGCAGATCGGGTATTTCGGAAGAGCGCAACTACAATGGAACGACATCTTTTTGTCGTTCGGCGCGCGGCGCGACGGCGCCTCCCAACTGGGCAAAAACGCGAAATGGGGCGTCTTTCCCTTTTTTAGCGCAGGCGTGGATGCCGCGAAATGGCTGAAAATAAAGTTCCTCGACCAATTGAAGATCAGGCTGGGTAAAGGCACGACGGGAAACCTGCCGGACCAGGCGCTGCTCTCGGCGCAAATATTCACCCCCGGCGCCCGTTTTTATTACAATGGGAACTACGTTCCGGGTTACGGTCTTTCGCAAAATGCCAACCCCGACCTTGGTTGGGAACGCTACAGCGAATTTTCCCGGGGCATTGATTTTTCGATGCTGAAAAACCGTTTGAACGGGGCGCTGGATTTCTATACATACACAAGCAGAGACATCATCCTTCGGAGCAACGTTCCGTCTCCGCCCGATTTTGCCTTCCATACCTATAAAAATACGGCAGAACTAAGCGGAAAAGGCGTTGAAATTACCCTGAATTATGAAGTGGCGAAACAACAGGATTTTAGTTGGGAGACGGGCTTGACGGCAACCAGATCCAGCGTCACACTGGAAACCCTCGGGCGAAAGGATACGATTACCGCCGGCAGCGCCGGTGCTCCCTGCGCATGCGGTACGTACTATTACCTGCAATTTCCCGGCATCCCTGTCGGTACTTTTTGGGGGCCGGTCACGGATGGCGAACTGGATGGCAACGGCCAACTTGTCTACAAAAACCTCGATGGCGACCCGCAAATCAATCCATTCCTATATAACCGCGATCAGACCAGCCTCGGCAGCGGGCTGCCCAAATGGGAATTCGGAATCCGGCAAAAACTTGCCTGGCATCAATTTGACATAAATTTTCTGCTGCGCGGTGCAAGTGGTCATGTGCTTGTCCATGAAATGCGACTTTTTTATGAAAGCGTTGACCCGGGTTTTCTGATCTGGAACAAAGTGGTGACGAAGTATTTCGACAAAAACAACAGGAGTTTAAACCGGTTTGACAACATAGACGTGGAGAAAGGAGCGTTTCTGCGCCTGCAATACGCATCGCTGGGCTATCGTGTTCCGCTGCCGGAAAAAAGCTGGTTTCGGAGCCTTCGTCTCGAAATTGGCGGCCATAATCTGTTCACCATAACAAAATATACGGGCCTGGATCCGGAAGTACGTCTGTCCGATTTTGGCCCTACAGACAATGGCAGCCGGAAAGGCAGTTACAGGGAAGTATTGAGCCCGGGCATCGACCGGCGGAGCACTTATCCCCTCGCGCGCACATGGTGGGCAGGCGTACAGGCGACGTTTTGAAAACGCCGGGATAATCCGCCTTTTTGACCCGGAGAGGAATATTCAGGCAACTTCTAAAACATGGCTCTTTCCACCATTTCACAAATGATATGCCCGATCAGGATATGCGCTTCCTGAATTCTCGGCGTATCCGAAGAAGGCACATTTAGCAGTATGTCGCAAAGATCTGCCATCTTGCCGCCGGTTTTTCCTGTGAATC
>JAKOXM010000011.1 GCA_029781095.1 Bacteroidota bacterium | reverse complement strand
TCCTTTAAATCCGGCAGGGAGATCGAATGTATGCTGCTGATAAATGCTGTAGGTAAATGCCTGTACGTCTACCACGGCGCCGGTTCCGTAATCCGCCTGGTTGTTCAGGTGAGATGCGCTGGCATTAAAGTAGGCGTTCCATTTTTTGGTGATCTGTACGGGAATGCTGGCATTGAAACTGAAAATCGTTTGGGCGGCCAGGTTGTCCCAGGTGATGAACCCGGCCCTCGGGTCCGTATCGTCGGGCGCGATGAGGCGGGTGATCTGGTCCGTGGTGCGACTGTAGGCCAGTTTGAAATTGTAGCGGTAGGCGAGTGTGTACCCCAGTTCCAGATTATTTACAATCTCGGGCCTCAGGAAGGGATTGCCTTTTTCGTAGGACAGTTCGCTGATCCGGTTGTTGAAAGGGTTCAGCACATTGTAATCGGGCCTGTTGATCCGTCTGCCGCCGTTCAGGGCGAGGGTGTTTTTGGGCGTTATTTGCCAGGTAACACCGGCATTTGGAAACCAGCTCAGGTAGTTTGACTTCACCGGCGGCTCCTGTAATTCCGGCAGAAAGGCTTTCAGGTCGCCGTTGGCATCCGTTTGCTCCGCCCGGAGCCCGGCAGAGACATTCCATTTTTTGCCCAATGCGCGCGCATAACTGACATAACCGGCATAGACCTGTTCATTATATTTGAATTTGTTGGAGAGCCGGTCATTCTGAACCGGAATACCGTTCAATTCATCAAAAGAAAGAAATGTGTTATCGGAAACGACCTTGCTCAGTTTGGAGCCAAGGCCAAGTTTCCCTCCCCACAAGGCATCCTCATAATCAACCTGGAACGTATAAATATCGATATCTGTCGGCGTTTCGAAGCGGTTGATGATCTCGGTGAGCAGCACCTGTTCTGCGGCGTCATAATAGCGGTTGGGCTGGTAACGCTTGCTTCTGTTGCGGTAGTTGCCGTAGTCCGCATCCACGTTCAGGCTTCTGCCTTTGGTGTTGTCAAACCGGTAATTGACGTTGTAGGTCTGTTGCCGTCTGCTGTAATTGGCGGTGTTTTTTGCTACTAATATGCTGTCTATCAGCGCAGGCGTATCCGCGCCGGCAAGGGTGATGCGGTTGAAAGAGTTGTTTGAACCGGTGTTGTAGCCGCCGCCAGCCAGAAAACCGAGCGTGTGCCTGTCCGCGAGGAAAAAGTCGGTACCAACGCGGTAGTTATAGTTTTGCCAGTTGTTTTGGTGGTTGTTTATTTCATCCTGAACGAGGTTGTTCAGGTAACTGTAAAATTTCATCTCATTGAACCCCGAGCCGTCGCCCAGCCCTGCCGTTCCAAAAGTATTGAAACGTTTATTGCGGTAATTTCCGCTGCCGCTGAGGTTGGCGCGGTGGTAACGCCCCTGACTGGCTGTCATGTTCACCGATCCGTTGGCGCCCAGATTTTTGTCTTTTTTCAGGCGGATGTCGATGATGCCGGCATTGCCTTCGGCCTCGTATTTGGAGCCCGGGTTCGTGATGATCTCGATCCGGTCGATCTGCTCGGCGGGCAGGTTCTGGAGATAACTCGTGAGGTCCTCGCCGGTGAGCGGCAGTCGTTTGCCGTCTACGTACAGCAGCACGCCAGAACGCCCTAAAACGTTGATATTGTCGTTGTTATCCACGGTGACGTTGGGCGCCTTGCGCAGCAGCGAAATCGCATCGGAGCCTGTGCTGTTGATGGTACCTTCCACGTTGAAAACCGTGCGATCAGGTTTGACCTCCACCATTACGCGGGAGGCAGTGACCGTTGCTTCGGTCAGGTTGATAGCCTTTGCCGAAAACGCGAGCGCACCCAGATCCAGTTGCTGATCGTTATCGAGGTGGATGCCGGGTTTGTACATGTCTTCGAGGCCCAGGTAAATGGCTTTGAGGTAATAATCGCCCGCGCCGAGGCCTTTTATTTCAAAAACACCTGCATCGTTGCTGGCCCCGGCTTTATAGAGACTGCTGTCGGCCGCATTGAACAAGGCGATGTTGGAGAATGCAACGGGCTCTCCGTCGGCGCCTTTCAGCAGTCCGCGAATGGTGGAAGTTTGGGCATAAATGCAAAGGTTAAGGGCAGAAAAAAGAAATGTCAATAGAATTCTCATGTCGAAGTTTTTGTCCATGGTAGTCCCGGAAAGAGGGAAAACTATGGGGGTAGTTGCAGACCGTGTGCATTTTTCGACAAAAAGTCGGTGCACAAAGCCTGACGGCCCCAAAAGAGGGGCTGGGGAAGGAGAACATTACAGAATAAAACCGGGAGGAAAGTGTCATCTATGATCACCCGCTCACCAACTCCCTTGCCGTCGCCGCCGCGGCGTCGCTAGGCGGATTCCCGCTGAGCATGACCGCAATGCTGCGCACGCCTTTATCAGAATGGTTGTGAGTCTCTGAAGTTAAACGCCAACTTTCAGTAAGGCAAGATATGTGCCCTTCAAGTGGTCAAAATCCGAATCTGTGGTTATGAGATTTGCTCCAAGTATGTGGGCCGTTGCAGCAATCCAAAGGTCATTTTTACCCATGTTTCGAGCGGTCAGTCCGAGCGGTTTCGCGGGGAGTTTGTTCTGGCTGAAAGCATCTGTTTCAGCGTACCGGTCAATCGTCTCTTCTGAAAATATGTCTGCCGGATAAAATTCATTCATGATCGCCTCAAGTCGCTGCCGACGGGGTTTTCCCCATTGGTTCTGAACAGCAATGGAACGCAACTCGCCTTTTGAAACCACACATAACCACGATTCATTTCCGGCGCCAAATGGGTCGAACACTTCTTCGATCTGACGCATCACAGCGGACTGTCGAACATAGTGCAGGATAATATTGGAGTCGAAAAGGTAAATCATTTAGTAAGCTGGCTCAGCAGTTGTTCAAGGGGTTCCTGCACATCCATTTCATGAATAAGTTGCATAATCTTCGCCTTGTCATGCCCCGCATGACCCCGGCGGCGGCGAATGGCATCTGCATCGAAATTCCGGCGAGGTGTCCTGGTGGCTGGTTTGCCGTTGATTTTTGACAAGGCAATGATCTCATGGTAAGCCTCTATCAATGCGGCCAGCGTTCTTTCATCTTCAATGCCGGACACTTCCCGGATGAATGCCAATTTCTTTTCTGACAATGGGACCATGATGCAGTGATTTTATACAAAAGTAAACAGTTTTTTAATAAAAAATGTCACTTATTCCTCATTCATGATCACCCGCTCACCAACTCCCTTGCCGTCGCCACCGCGGCGTCGCTCGGCGGATTCCCGCTGAGCATGACCGCAATGCTGCGCACGCGCTCGTCGGCATTCAACAGGCGGATGTTGGTCACCGTGCGGTTGTCCGCCACTTTTTTGTACACGAAGTAGTGTGCGTCGGCGCGCGCGGCGATCTGCGGGGTGTGCGTGATGCTGACGACCTGGTGGCGGGCGCTCAATTCCCTGAGGATCAGGCCCATTTTGAGCGACACATCACCACTGATGCCCGAATCGATTTCGTCAAAGATGAGGGTTGGCAGCGGGATGGCGTCGGCGACGAGGCTTTTGGTGCAAAGGGTAAGGCGCGAGAGTTCGCCGCCGGAAGCCACGTCCTTGATGGGCAGGTAGCGCGAGCCGACGTTGCTGGCGAAAAGGAATTGCACGTCGTCGGCGCCGGTGGCGGTGAGCCCCGTTGTGGGCTGGATATCCACACGCAGGCGTGCGTGGGGCATGGAGAGCTGGGCGAGCATGCCGTGTACGCGCTCCTCGAAACCGGCGGGTACCGCTTTCCGGCGCTCGCTGAGCGTGGCGGCGATGGCGCGAAGTTGTTTTTCCTGCTCCGCAATGGCCTGTTCCAGGCGGGTGATCTCGCTGCCAAGATCGGTAAAACCCGAAGTTTGCTGTTCGAGGGTTTCCTGTATGCGCAGCAGGTCGGCGACAGCCGGGACGCCGTGTTTCTTTTCCAGTTTATATATGACGTTCAAGCGTTCCTGCACCTCGGCAATACGCGCCGGGTCGTGTTCAGTGCTTTCGCTGATGCGCTCAAAATCTTTTGCAATGTCTTGCAAATCAACGATCAATGCATCCAGACGCTCGCTCAGGGAAGACAGCTGGCCTGAAAATTTCCGGGTGCCGGTCATACTCCGGGCGATCTCCTGCAACTGGCCGGTGATGTTCTGTTCGGTTTCGGCCAAATAATTATAGGCCGTACCGTAAGTGCGTTTGATATCCTCGGCATTGGTAAGCCGGGCGAGTTCGTCTTCGAGTTGCTCCTGTTCTCCGTCCATGAATTCTGCTTGCCGGAGTTCGTCGAGCTGGAAGCGCAGAAATTCCATCTCCTTCGCGCCGTTCTCGCTGCGGTCGATCAGTTCGGCGAGGCGTTTTTTGTCTGCGCTGTATTGTCTGTACCCGTTTTGATAGTCCTTGAGGATCAATGTGTTGTCTGCCAGTGCGTCGATCATCCGCAGTTGAAAATTCACATTGTGGATGTCGAGCACGTCGAATTGCTGGTGCAGGTCGATGAGTGCTTCGGTGAGTCGCTGGAGAACCTGGTTGTTGGCGGGGGTATCATTTACAAACGCCCGGCTTTTACCGGTAGGGGAGAGCTCGCGGCGGATAACCACCTCGTTGTCGTAATCCAGTTCGTTATCCTCGAAAAACGAGCGCAGGTCGTATTTGTCAACCTCAAAGAAGGCCTCGACGACACATTTTTCGCTGTCGTTGTAAAAAACCTTGGAATCGGCGCGCTCGCCCATGACGAGGCCAAGTGCGCCAAGCAGGATGGATTTGCCTGCCCCGGTTTCACCGGTAATAATGGTCAGGCGCTCGGAAAAGTCGATCTCAAGTTCGTCAATCAGCGCGTAATTGCGAATATGGAGGCGTTTCAGCATGGGCGGGCGATTGAAGTCCGCACAAAAGTAGCAAATGGGTAATAAAAATTCAGTTGTAAAATTTTTTGTTTTAAATCGGTTGCGATGAATGGGACACTGATGACACAAATTTTAAGGATTGACACTGATTTTGACTGAGAATATCTATTAAACCAGTGTAAATCAGTCGTATCTGTGTCATCAGTGTGCCATCCCACCCTTATTGCTTCACGGTGCGTCCGTTTGCCGTGCGCCCTTCGGTTTTGTAGTAGCTCGTCTTTTTCAGGTTGACCAGCAGCCGGGGTATGTCGTTCGAGGAAGTGTAAAACTTCTTCCCGGCGTAGGTCACTTTCCCGGAGCGTTTGTCCCACTCACTGGCGAGGAGCATATACTGTCCGCCGTATTTTGGATTCGGACCGAAGGTCAGGTAGTGCGTGTCGTCTTTATCTTCAAAACTGATGGCAAAATGTTCTTCCTTGGGCCGGAACAAAAATACGCCGGGCGTGCCTGACTTGAAATACACCTGTTCGGTTTTGCGACCGTCCACGATCTTGATTTCGCCGGATGTGATGGTGGCGCCGTTTTCTTCATCGAGGTACCGGTAGATCGTCAGGTCGTCCGACAGGTAAAACTGAATCTTCTTAAGGTCGTCGTCCGACCATTTTTGTTCTTCGTACAATTTCTTGTTGAAGACGGATAGCTGGGGGCTGCATGACGAAAACAGGCCGGCTGCAGCGAGGAAAAAGAGGCAAATGCGATACATGGTTGTGTTATTTTTATGCGAAATACGGACAGTATGTGTTAGACGCCAACCCGAGCACGCGGGTTTAACGCAACTTTATGTTTGATTGCTAAGAAATTGTCAAGGATGTCGGTCACAGAGCGGCGTCTTCATCCTTTCCTTTCGGATGTGCCTGTTCGTACACTTTGATAAGTCGCTCGATGCTGTTGTGCATATACACCTGGGTAGCGGCGAGGCTGGCGTGCCCGAGCAGTTCTTTTATGGCATTCAGGTCGGCGCCGTGGTTGGAAAGATGGGTAGCAAAGGAGTGGCGCAACACGTGCGGACTGCGCTGCTCGGCTGTTGTTACGGCAGAAAGGTGTTTCCGAATGATGTAATAAATGTTTTCCGGGCTGATCTGCGCTCCTTTTTTGTTGAGAAAGAGCCAGGGCTGGTCGTTACCGGGAAAAGCCTCGCGGCGGACGGTGAGAAAGGCTTCGAGAAGCGTGCCCAGGTATCGTGCGAATGGCACAAAGCGATCCTTGTTGCCTTTGCCCGTGATGCGCAGCACGGAGCGCTGGATGTCGAGGTCGCCGATCTTCAGGCCGGATGCCTCGCTGCGGCGTATGCCGGTTGCATACAATACTTCCAGCAGCAGCCGATGAAGTTGGCCGGTATAATCGTCGCCGAATGCAATATGGGAAAACAAGGCGGCCATCTGGCTTTCCTGTACAAAAACGGGAAGCCTTTTCCCGGTTTTGGGCGCCACCACCTTTTGCATGGGGTCCTTTTCTATGAGCCGCCGTTTTCTGAGAAAACGGAAATACGTTTTCAGACAGGAGAGGCGGCGGTTGATACTCCGGGCACTCTGGCCGTTCTGCATCTGGGCAACCACCCAGCTGCGTACATGCAAATGCCTTACTTCGGTTACCGAAGTAAGGCATTGATGCTCAGTACAATGAGCAATAAAATTTTGCAAATCACTGCGATAAGCCGTCAGTGTGTGTGGCGAAAAACGGCGCTCGAGCGACAGATATCCGTAGAACGACTCTTCGTGAAACACGATAATTAATGTGCTGGGTTGATAATGTGCTAATTTGCTAATGTGTTCATTGTGAGAATGCAATGTTTGCTTTCGCAAGTTAAGGCATTATCTCGTTAGCACACTGTTTTATTTTATTAGCAAATTACTGCTCTACCCGGTTAGCACACTAACTCAGTCATTTTTGTTGCCGTAGGTTTCTTCTTTGTAAACGGCCTTCAACACTTCCGTGCGACGTGATATCGACGGTTTGGTAAAGGCTTTACGGCGGCGCAGTTCTTTCAGAATGCCCGCTTTCTCGAATTTGCGTTTGTACTTTTTGAGTACCTTGTCAATGGCTTCGCCGTCTTTGACCTCAACGATGAGCATGTATTTTTCCTATGTTTTGGTGAAAAAAATGGTTCCCGAATTTTCGGGCTGCAAAGATAGTCTGTTCTGCGGAATTTTTCCAAACATCGCACAAACTTTCCTAAAAGAACAGTTCCTGCGCTACCCGGAAGGTATTGACATGCGCCTCCACGATGTCGGCGATACGGCGCGAATAGCCGCCGCCCATGCTTACTGCCACGGGGATTTTGTTGTTTTTGCAGAATGACAATACGAAGCGGTCGCGCTCCCGGCAGGCTTCGCGGCTGATGTTGAGACGCCCCAACTGATCGGTAGCGAGGATGTCGACGCCGCTGAGGTAAAACACAAAATCGGGTTGAAACGAATCGGCAATACGGGGCAGGGTATCGCGCAAAATATTCAGGTAAGGCGTGTCCGTCATGCCGTCGGGGAGGCCGATATCCAGGCTGGACGTTTCCTTTCGCAGCGGATAATTGCGTTCGCCGTGCATGGAAAAGGTGAACACGCGCGGCTCGTCCTGAAAGATAGAAGCGGTGCCGTTACCCTGATGGACATCGAGGTCAACGATCAGTATTTTTTTTGCTAAATTATTGTCTAACAGGTAATTGGATGCTACGGCCTGGTCGTTGAAACAGCAATAGCCTTCCCCCCGGTCGGCAAAAGCATGGTGTGTGCCGCCCGCGACATTCATAGCGCAACCATAGGTACGGGCAAACCCGGCGCATTGTATGGTGCCGTTGGCGATGTGGCGCCCGCGATGCACAAATTTGTCGTTTATCGGGAATCCGATGGCCCGCACCTCCTTGTCGCTCAAACGCAGCTGGGTGAGTTTATCCCAGTACTCTTTGGTGTGGGTGAGCATTGCCACGTCTTCGGACAGCGGATCGGGATGAAAAAAATTGTCGGAAGTTGCCGTGCCCTCATACAGCATTTGCTCGGGAATGAGCTCGTATTTGACCATCGGGAAACGGTGGCCTTCAGGCAGTTCGTATCTGTAAACGGGCGACCAGGCAATTTTAAGCATACGGCTCTTTAAAAAGGGCAACCCGGGCAAGGGTCGGATTTTCCTTTTGACTTGGGCTGGGAAATCGTCACGCCCGTGCCGATAATCCTGAATTCGGTGCGGCGGTTCAGTTGATATTCCTCTTCCGTGCAATGCACGCCGTTGACGCATTGGTTGACGGGCTTGGTTTCGCCATAGCCGCGACCTGTCAGCCGTTCGCGTGCGATACCGTGTTGTACCAGCCAGTTCACGACGGCGTCGGCGCGGCGCTGCGACAGATCGAGATTGTATTCATCGGAACCGCGCGAATCTGTATGCGATGAAATCTCGACCTGAAGATCGGGATTATCCTGCAGTGTTTTTACCAGTTTCTCCAGTTCGGGTTTTGATTCGGGGCGCATTTCTGCCCGGTCATAATCATAGTACAGATGCACGAGGAAACCGAGAGAGCCGCTTCGTTCCCAGGTGCCTTTTTCGGGCTTGCTGGGCGTGCCGTTGTCGAAAAGGACGCCGTCGCGCACGACAAGTCCGTCTTCCAGCTCGAAATTGGCCGGTGACCCGTCGGCGTTTTCATACAGCCCGCTTGCGTCATTGAACCGGGGCCCCTGCGGTGCGCTTTTTTCTTTCGTATCGACGATGAATCCGTCGTTGTCGCGATAGGGCAGCAGGCTGAGATTGGCCTTCAAGGATGCACTTTTGCTCTGTTCCTTGCTGCAAATATCCTGCGATGTCGCGGCGATAAAACCGTCCTTGATGGCCTTGACGGTGTAGCAGCAATCTTTATCGAGTTTGAATTTATAACGGCCGTCGAGGCCGGTGATATAGGCCTGGGGTATCGGTTTGCCGCAATCGTTGGTGAGCATGACGCGTGCGCCCTCTGCGGGATAGCCGTCGGTCATGTCGAAAACAATACCCTGAAGCGTGAAATTCGTCTGTTTCTGGATCGGTATTTCTATGCGGGTGATCTCGCCGGGTGTCGTTTCGTTGGTACAGCCCTTTTTCACGACGGGTTCGTAACCTTTTTTCCCAACGGAAAAATCCGCGCAATCCGAATAGCGCATGTCGAACGCGATCTTGCCGTCGGACCCCGTCGTCAGGGTCAGGTCGGTGCGGGAATTGGCAACGGCAGCGCCGCTCACGGGTGTTTTGGTCTGTGCGTCGTAAACAAACACCTCTACCGGCGATGCGCTTTTCTGGAAACCGTAGATGTCGTCGCGGCCGGCGCCCCCGGCGCGGTCCGACGAAAAGAAACCCCATGTAAGGTCGCCGCCGAAAGTGATGCCAAAATCATCGCTCGTGGAATTCATGGGGAATCCGAGATTGACGGGCAGGCTCCACTTGTCGCGCCCGTCGCCGGTGGTGTAATAAATATCGAGTCCGCCGAGCCCGATGTGGCCGTTGGACGAAAAATACAGCCTGCCGTTCGGATCTATATACGGGAATATCTCGTTGCCTTCGGTATTTACGATGGGGCCGAGATTGATGGCAGGCCCCCAACGGCCATTCTCCAATTCGCTGACATACAGGTCCATACCACCGTATCCGCCGGGCATATTGCTGGAGAAATAGAGTCTCTGGCCATTGGCGCTGAGGCTCGGGTGGGCCACGCTGTATTCGTCGGAGTTGAAAGGTAGACCTGTGACGTTGGTCCAGTCGCCGTTACTGGTAGTCTGGGCGGAATATATTTTAAGCTTTACCAAACCTTCATCGCTCCTGCCGGTTTTCCCGTCATCATAATTGTTTCTGGTAAAATACAACATTTGACCATCGGGTGAAATACTTACAGCGGCTTCGTGATACTTGGTATTGAGCTCTTTGGAAAATTTCACTGTCTTGCCGTACTGAAAATCGCCCGGGTGGATGCCCCGGATGTCATAGGGAACGCTATACAGTTCGGCGAAAGGGTTCCCGGTCCACATGCTGGTCCGTTTGACGGGGCCGCTTTGGTCGCGGTCGCTGGCAAAAATTACGCGATTGTTGAAAACGGTCGGGCTAAAATCATCGACATTGGAATTGAAGGGCATATGGCTGACGATATAGAAGCCGCGGTTTTTGGTCATCAGTTCCTCTTCCATGTCACAGGCTTTGGCCAGGTATTGTCCGCGAGCGTCGTCAGGCGCTTCCTTGATGTATTGCTTTAGCCAGACCTTGGCGAGGTCGCACTTGCCGTTGGCCTGGAGCATCATCCCGTAGTAAAGTTTGTGAATGGAGCGGGCATTCGGCAACTGGACCACCTGATTGTACCAGTATTCAGCGCTTTCCGTATCGTTTATCTTTCGGTAACATTCCGCGATGTTCACTTTGGCCTCTGCGTTGTCCTCCTTTTGCAGGACTTGCTGATAGAGTGAAATGGCCGTGATATAATCAAGGTCGCGCATGGCGTCGCCGGCGCGCTTCAAAGCGCCGGATTGCGCCGTCAGAACAACGGTGCTCGACAAAAAGAGCACGACGATGCCGAAAGTATTTTTAAACGTCATCGGTTTTGAGTTTTAGCGGGCGATCAGGATGATTAGTGAATGACTATAAAGTCTAAAAGGGCCCGGAAAGTTTATTAAACCTCAAAAATAACGCGGAGAGGCCACCCTTTTTATTTTGACATCAAATTCATAACCGACCATGACTTCGAACGAGCCGTTGCCCGAGTCGTTCAGGCGGCTGAGCGTGAGGTCGTATGCCGCGCCGATCCGCAAGCCGTTGCGAAAATAAACGGCCGCCCAGATGTCTGCCGAATCATTCGACGATTTACGCGCTTCAAGGGCTGTGCGGTATGCCGCACCGATCCAAAAGGTTTGCGAAACGAAGAACGATGCGTCGATATCCAGTTCTGTCGGCGAGCCGAAGTTCCGGTAGTTGATGTCCTTGCGCAGGGAGCTGAATGCACCCGTGCTTTTCAACAGCGCCGAGGGGCGAAAAATAAGATTTTCATTGCCGCCGAGTTTGAAGGCCGCACCCGCGCTGGCGTAGTAATGACGATATGTCCTGGCGTAAAACGGAGTGGCGTTGTGGTCGGCCTTGCGCAGATCATATTCGAGCATGCGGGGACAGCCTATTCCGGCATAAAATTGTTTGTTGTAAAAATACACGCCGGCGCCGAAATTGGGAAGCCAGCGGTTGATCTGATCCGAAAAAACAACGTCATCGTTGTCCTCAATGGTCAGTTCCGACCAGTTGCCGCGCCAGTTGGTGACACTCGCTTGCAGTCCGACCGATAATTTGAACGTTTTGCCCACGCGAAAACGGTAGGCGTAGGCGGTATTCAGGTCGAGGGTGCCGGTCGCTCCGATGTTGTCGTTCACCAGCCCGAAACCCAGTCCTACATGATCATTGTGCAGGGGCGTGTGCACGGAAAGCGATTGCGATGTAGGGGCGCCCTCCAGTCCTATCCATTGCTGGCGATGGATCAGATTGGCGCTCAGATGTTCCGAACTGCCTGCAGTGGCGGGATTGTATATCAGCGTGTTAAAAAAGTACTTGGTAAACATCGGGTCCTGTTGTGCGAGCACGGGTACGGTGGCCAGCAGGCTGATGGCGAGGGTAAGACGTAAAGAGTTCTTCATGCAAGATTGCTTTTGAAAAAATGCCGAAGGCAAATCCGGGCGATCAGGCCCATCCATAGCGGTTATGGATTATAGGAAATGAATATCCAAACGCTTGCCAAAAGCCGCGGAGAACAACTTTTACATGAAATATTTTTTATCATTAACATTTCCAAAATGCCAAACCGGCGGCGCGTAAATGCCAGGAAGCGGTTGTTTGCTCCAGAAACCGGAAATGCGTCAGAATTTCTGCAGGTGTTCCGATTCTACAAACTCCACCGGCTTGTTGTCGCCGTTATTTGCGAGGCTGACCAGCGCCCTTGCCACTTTTTCGGCTTCTATACCCCGGTATCGTTGCGGTATGAGTGGTGCGAAAATACGAGCCAGCGCGATCCCGATCTTTTCACCCAGCCGGAATTCGCTGCGATTGCCGAGCAAAAACGAGGGCCGGACCGATACAAAACGTTCGAATTCGAGTCCCCGGATATTTTCTTCCAGTTCGCCTTTCGTTTTGAGGTAAAAATTGGACGTATTCGCGTTGGCGCCCACAGACGACACCAGCAGGTATTGATGCACCCCGTTTTGCCTTGCAATCCGCCCGATTTCAAAGGGATAGATACCGTCTATTCGATACTGGGCTTCTTTCGAGCCTGCCTTGCGCAACGTTGTGCCCAAAGCGCAAAACAGGTCGTCGCCCCTTACAAGTGCGGCATCAGGCCGGTCAAAATCGAGGATTGCCTGTGTCAGTTTCGGGTGCCGCAAGTCGAGTGGACGACGGGAGAGTGCCACAACGCGGTCGTAATGCGGACTTTCGAGCAGCTGGCGCAGCAGATGGCCTCCGACGAGACCGCTGGCGCCGAGTAAAAGAGCGGTTTTGGTTGTTTTTTCCATGTGTGAACCAGGATGTTCCGCAAATTTGTAAAACATTTCCTGAATGATGTATTTCTTTAAGCCTCGAAGAATTCAATCAAGCCCTATCTTTGCGCCCCGTTAACTGCGTGGAGGTGAAAGCCATCCACCGTCTATCATCCACCGTCTACCGTAAAAACTATGTTTGAAAGTCTGAGCGATCGCCTGGAAAGTGCTTTTAAAGTCCTGAGTGGCAGCAACCGCATCACCGAACTCAACGTCGCCGAAAGCATCAAGGAGGTCCGGCGCGCATTGGTCGCCGCCGACGTGAATTACAAGATCGCCAAGGAATTCACCGACAAGGTGAAGGACAAGGCCCTGGGTTCCGAAAACGTGCTTAAAAGCGTTTCCCCGGGCCAGTTGATGGTCAAGATCGTGATGGATGAACTGACCGAACTGATGGGCGGACAGAGCGTCGGGATCAACGTAAAAGGAAATCCGGGTATCGTGCTTGTCGCCGGCCTCCAGGGTTCCGGGAAAACGACTTTTTCCGGCAAACTCGCCAAATACCTCAAGGAACAACGAAAACTGAATCCCCTTCTCGTCGCATGCGACGTGTATCGCCCGGCGGCTATCGACCAGTTGACGGTGCTGGGCGACAGCATCAAGGTATCCATTTACAAGGAGCCGGAGAATAAAAATCCCATCGAGATCGCCAAAAATGCCCTGGCGTACGCCAAAAGCCATAGCCACAACGTACTCATCATCGATACCGCCGGCCGCCTCGCTGTGGATGAAGTGATGATGGACGAGGTAACGGCCCTGAAGGAAGCGCTCCAGCCCACGGAAACACTTTTCGTGGTAGACTCCATGACCGGGCAGGATGCGGTGAACACTGCCGAAGCCTTCAATACGCGCATCAATTTCGACGGCGTGGTACTCACCAAACTCGACGGCGACACACGCGGCGGCGCGGCGCTGAGTATCAAATACACGGTAGGAAAACCCATCAAATTTGTTTCACAGGGCGAAAAACTGGATGCCCTTGATGTGTTTTACCCCGACCGGATGGCACAGCGCATCCTCGGCATGGGCGATATCGTGTCGCTGGTGGAAAAGGCGCAAATGGAGTTCGACGAGGAGGAAGCCAAGCGCCTCGAGAAGCGGATGAAGCAAAACAAGTTCGACTTCAACGATTTTCTCGGCCAGATGCAGCAGATCAAGAAAATGGGCGACCTGAAAAACCTCATCGGCATGATACCGGGCATGGGCAAGGCGCTGAAAGATGCGCCCATCGACGACAAGGCGATCAACCGCGTGGAAGCCATTATTCAAAGCATGACACCCGAAGAGCGTTCCAACCCGGACCTGCTTAGCATTTCCCGCAAAAAACGCATCGCCCGCGGCTGCGGCCAAACGCTGGAACAGATCAATCTGTTTGTCAAAAACTTTACCGACATGCGGAAAATGATGCACAAAATGGCCAATACGCCCATGGGCAAAATGGGTATGCCTCCGGGTGCAGGCATGCCGAAAGGAGGCGGCGCCGGCAAATTTCGGCGCTAACCAATGTTTTTGGGTGTGGCATGACTCATGTTTGTCATGGATCATGCCACACCGGCTACCTTCTTAATTCTTCACCATTTTCGCCACATATACCCCTTTCTCACCCGTGATTTTTACGAAATAGATACCTGCTGCAAAGGTTGCAGTAGATATATGGATGGTCCCGGCTTCCTGGTTGTCAAACGAAGCGGTCATTCGCTGGCCGTTTGCAGCAAATATTTCAACGGCGCGGGCCTGGTCATCGCCGATCATGGCGAGGGCGGATTCGTTCACGGGATTCGGCTGGATCAGGATCGCCTGCGGGGCCGCTTCCTTGGTGCCGACCACCTGCGGGTCGAATTTCGTACCACTGTTCAGTATCTCTTTTGTTGTAGCGTTTTGTACCCATGCGAGTACGTAAATCTCGTCCGGATTCCAGGCGGCGTTCATGGAAAAATTGAATGTGTACTGGGCCGATTGCCCGGCTGCCGCAGGCGTGAAAGCGTTGCCATTGATATCGGTAAGCATTTTGCGAAACACATCGTGATGCACGGTTTCGCCGTTGCCGCCCGCAAAATTGACCGTTTTTTCTACGACAGCCGCATAAATCTGGTAACTTCCGGAGGGGAGTGCGCTCAGCGAATGCGCATTGACCGTCGCCACGCGCGCATTGTTCGGGCCGGATTCGCTCACCTGAAGCGAGAGCGGGCTGGTATTGCCGAGGTAGCTCTGCAAGGTTACCGCGGTGAGCAGGGGAGACGAAATTGGTTGCAGCGTGCCGTTGAGCGCGATACTCGGCGTGCCAAAAACACCGTAGAAAGTGGCGCGTGCCTCGTTTTCCGGCTTGTTGGCCTGGTAAAGACCACAAGTGCTGTAAGGTATGGGCGGATGGATGGCGATGTGGTGTACGTCATCCGGATACTGGTTGATCAGGTTGTAGAAAGCGGGATTTTTACTGGCACAAATGGGACATTTGGTATTTGTAAAATGCTCGATCATCAGGTATTGTTTGGCGGAATTTTGCGCCTGAATCGAGAAAGCGGAAATGACAAAAAGGAAAATCAGTTTGAGTTTTTTCATAACGGGAATGAATGTTTAAGGCAAAACTATGGGACCCCTGATTTAGTTTTCGGAATTTCACAAGTAATGTCGTTTAATTGTCGTCTGGACAACGATTAACCGACATTGGCGGAAAGCGCGTATTCTTGCGGTGTCATTTGATGTGAAAATTATTAGACCATCCTTTTCAGGCTTTACAAGCCCTTGGAAAACAAGTATTTAACAATCTGAATTGAACCATGTACCTCCTTTCTGTACCTGATTTTACCTCTAGTGAGGTATGGATAAGTCTGCTGACCCTGACATTTCTGGAAATCGTGCTCGGGGTTGACAATATCATCTTTCTGTCCATCATTTCATCCAAACTGCCTGCCGAAGATCAACCCAGGGCGCGCAACGTGGGCCTTTTTCTGGCAATGGTGCTTCGGATCATTCTCCTGTTTGGCATAACCTGGATCATCGGGATGAAAGAACCCCTCTTCCACCTGAATCTTATCGCCCTTCACGGCGACGTCACCGGACAAGGGCTGATCCTGTTTGCAGGAGGATTGTTTTTGCTGTACAAGGCGACAACAGAAATTCACCACAAACTTGAAAGCCCCGTCGAGTCAGACGACCCGAAGATTGGCAAGGGCAAGGCCGCTTTGAATGCAGTGATCATTCAAATTGCGCTGATCAACCTCGTTTTTTCGTTCGATTCCATCCTTACGGCGGTCGGTATAGCCAACGATCTGTTCGTCATGATCGTAGCCGTAGTCCTGTCCATGATAATCATGATGCTGTTTTCAGGGTCCGTAAGCAAGTTCGTGAATGAACACCCTACCGTGCAAATGCTCGGACTGGCTTTTCTGATCCTGATCGGGTTTTCCCTGATCGCGGAAGCGGCGCATCTGGGACATTTTATCGAAGGGGCAGTTCCGAAAGGCTATCTGTATTTTGCCATTTTCTTCTCCCTTTTTGTGGAACTGCTCAACCTGCGCCTGCGCAAAGGGCAAAAACCGGTGCAGCTGCACGGATATGGCGAAACGGCGAAGAAACGCGGGTTGCTGGACGAGAACCTGCTCGACAACGAGGAAGGACAAAAGTAGTTGGACGGTTTTCTGTCAACTGAAATGGCAAAGGAATAAAAAGGCAAGCCCTCCTTCCAGGGCGGGTAAAAATGACGAAATGACCAATATAACCAACCGATTATGAACGACATACAACTCAACCTCACGCGCGATCTGGTCTTTTTCGACGTGGAAACCACCGGCCTGAACGTGATACGCGACCGGATTGTCCAGATTGCCCTGGTGAAGATGCACAAAAACGGACAAGCGCCGACAGAACTCAGTATGCTCATCAATCCGGGTATTCCGATGTCCGAAGAATCGATGATGATACACGGCATTACGCCGAAAGACCTGGCCAACAAACCCAGTTTCAGCCAGGTAGCCCAGAAAATCTGGGATTTTATCGGTTCGGCCGATCTGGCCGGTTACAACTCCAACCGTTTCGATGTGCCGATGCTGATGGAAGAGTTTGCCCGCGTCGGCATGGAATTCGACGTATCGAAGCGGCGTTTGATCGACGTTCAACGTATCTTCTACAAAATGGAGCCGCGTACACTGAAAGCCGCTTTTCGTTTTTATTGCGGAAAAGAACTGGAAGACGCCCACGATGCACTTGCCGATGTGCGCGCCACCATCGATGTTTTTAAGGGTCAGATTCATGCGTATGAAGGAAAAGATATGCTCGATGAGGAGGGAAATGTTATTCCGGCGCCTATTCAAAACGATATTCAGGCCTTGCACGAGTTCACCAATGATCTGAATTTTCTCGATGCTACCCAGAAATTAAAAGTCCAGGCCGATGGTACGGTCGTGTTCAATTTTGGCAAATACGTCGGTCAGCCCGTCATGGAAGTGCTTCGAAAAGAGAAAAATTACGGCCACTGGATCATGGAAAAGGAATTTTCGTCGCAGGTAAAACAGATCATCAAACAGATGATGAAGGAGTTGTGAGAGGTGGATCATTTCATTGCTGAATTGCTATAATGCTGAATTGTTTCTGTTTCAAAACTGCTGTGGCCTGAGCCCATTGCCATTTATCAAATTTATATCCCTTGCGTTTCAAAATTCATACTGCTCACATCATACTCTTTTTCCTCGCATTTGTGTCGGGGCTGGCATCCTGTTTTGAACCGCAAGAGGGTTGCCTGGATGTCGAGGCGACCAACTTCGATGCTGCCGCGGACAAGGATTGTTGCTGCGAATACCCGAAACTGCGGATAGAGACCGTGCAGCGCTTCGACACGCTTCAGTATTTGCCGGACAACGTGTATCCCGGCGCCGGTGGAAAGTTGTTTCGCATCAAGGGCGTCGTGTTTTACCTGTCTGAATTTCAGTTGTTTCAAAATGGCAGTATCTATTCAGTGAGTGATTCTGTTCAGTTACAGACATATGCGCCGGTGGGGACCGACACGATCAAAAAAACATTTACAGATGATTTCCTCCTGGTACGAAGGATTCCGGTAGATAACCCTGTAGGTGATTTTCGGCCGGCCGGAACATTTGAGAAAGTACGTTTTCGCCTCGGACTTTCGCCCGATGCAGGGCGCATAATCCCGAAACTGGCGCCTGCCGGCAGCCCACTGCGGGTGCAGGCCGACAGCCTCTGGTATGGCCGCGATGCGGGTTACGTCTTCCTGCGGGCAATTATTGCGCGCGATTCGATGGCATCCACCAAGCCGGATACGCTGGCTTTCACAAAGGCCGATCTGGATGACTTTTTTGTCCAAAATACGGTTAATCTCGTGCATCCTTCCGGGGGTTATGACTTTACCCTGAAACTGACGGTGGACTACAAAAAGATGTTTGAGGGCCTGGATTGGACCACCGGCGACATTTTGACATGGAAAAGTCAAATTGTTGCAAACTTGCCGAACGTATTCAGCGTTTCACAATAAAAACAGGAGTTTTGCCTGTGCGGAGATATCTCTCCTCTTATTTTCATTTGTGTAAACACACTGCTATGAAAAATCGCGTACTGCTGACACTTGCCGTTGTCCTGATCCTTTTTTCTGCCTGCAAGGATAATAACAACCCGGCCCAGCAAAATAATTTTACATTGACATTCAGGGCTTTATATGATGGCCTGCCACTGGAAAAAGGGAAAAACTACCCTTATGACGATAAGGTCATTCTGTTCGACAAATTCAATACCTACCTGTCGGATATCACGCTGGTGAATGGCGCACGGGAGACCAAACTCTCTGACATCGAATGGGTGGATTTTACGCCCGATATCGCGCCTGACAACAAAGCGGTGGACGTTACTTTTAAATTCACCGTGCCGGACGGCGACTACACCGGGATAAAACTCGGATACGGCGTACGGGCGGACCTCAACGCGAAAACCCCTGCCGATTATCCCGTCGGGCACCCGCTCTACCTGGAAAATGAATACTGGAACGGGTGGAGCAGTTATATTTTTACCAAAATACAGGGCCGGTATGATCTCAACGGCGACAATACGCCGGAAGCCAACCTGTTTTACCACTGCGGCTCGAATGCAGTGTACAACACCGCCACTATAAACCGGAGTATCACCGTTTCGGGCGATGCGTCTCTTGTCGTGGTTTTTGATCTGAAGAAACTGTTTACCTTCAATGGTCAGCTGCTCGATCTTACCGATCCCGCCAACCAGGCAACTTCGCACGACGCCAGCAACATTACGCTCGGGCAAAAGATCATGAGCAACTTTAAAAATGCAACCGTTCTGCAATAAAGTTTTCATTCCTGCCGGCGGTTCGAGACGACCGACAGGCAAAACCGCCAAATATGAAGATTATGAGGGATAGCAGGACCGGCTTTTCACTTGCCATTGCCCTGGTAGCTGTCGCGGGGGTCATCCTTTTGTTCCCGCAGTGCAAAAAAGACAACCCAAGCGGGGGGAGCGGGGCGTGCGACCTGACCGATATTCCCTACAAACCCACGCCTTATACCATCCTGAAACCTGCTCGTTTTCCGGAAATTCCTGTGCCGGCTGACAATCCTCACACGGTGGAAGGCGTGCAGCTCGGGCGGCGGCTGTTTTATGACCCGATACTTTCCGGCGACAGCACGATGTCGTGCTCAACCTGCCATTTGCCGCAGGGAAGTTTTACCGACAACAAAAAGGTTTCCACAGGTATCGACGGTATCGCCGGTCGCCGCAGCGCCATGAGCCTGCTCAATATCGCCTATGCCACCAACGGCCTCTTCTGGGACGGGCGGGCGAAATCGCTGGAAGACCAGGCGCTGAAACCGGTGGAGGACCCTATTGAAATGCACGCAAAGTGGACCGGGGTTGTCGATAAACTCAAGCAACATCCGACATACCCGGAACTGTTCCGCAAGGCTTTCGGCATCGCTTCGTGTGAGAATATCACCAAGGAACTCGCAGCAAAAGCCATCGCCCAGTTCGAGCGAATACTGATCAGCAGCGGCACCTCGAAGTACGACCTGTTTCTCGACGACCTCGCCGAATTTGAAGATGACGAACTCAACGGGAAACTGATGTTCTTTGACGAAGGCAAGAACACAGTACCGGCGTTGCCCGATGCCCAGTGCTTCCACTGCCACGGCAGTATTACATTTACCGGCAACAACTATTTCAATAATGGTCTCGACAGCGTCGGCAGGCTTGACGAATTTGTGGATAAAGGCCGCTGGGAAGCCATTCAGGGTCTTGTCGCGAACCCGGATACGATGACCAAGGGAAAGTTTCGGACACCGACCCTGCGGAATATCGCCCTGACGGCTCCATACATGCACGACGGACGTTTTAATACGCTGGAGGAGGTATTGGCCCAGTATAATGATAACGGGTTCCGGGTGGTCAATGAAGATATTTTTATACAGCAGATCGGCTTCCCGGTGACCGTCGGATCGGTTGTCCATTATACAGGCCTTTCGGCGCAGCAGACAAAGGATATCATCGCTTTTCTGAAAACGCTTACGGACACAACCTTTATCAATAATCCGGATATTCAGAACCCCTTCCACTAGCCGCAGGGCGCGACGGCTCCTTTGCAGGCGCTCCGTTATTTTTGGCCGGATTTTTGGCCGTAATCCATCCGTTAGCGTCTCTTTCAACAAATCCTGTCCCACTCGTTCATGCGAAACCGACTTACGTTTCTCGCCCTGCTGCCGGCGTTTCTGGCCGGCGCACAAATCAGCGATGGCGGCAAACCGCTTCGCTTTCTCCCGGAAACACAATCTCTTTTATCTGTTAATGAACCGGTTACGGTCATACTGCCCGCTCTGGATGTCCAGAAAGCCCGGGAGGAGGATTCCCGAACACCCGGCCAAAACCGCTTTGCGGCACCGGTATCAGCCGACGTCAGCCTTGAAAACACCGGCAACTGGACAGAATTACCCACAGGTGGTCGCGTGTGGCAGTGCGAACTGAACTCTCCCGGGGCGCTGGGCCTGGTCCTTTTGTTCGACGAATTCCGCATCCCGCCCGGCGGCCGGTTTTTTGCCTCCACACCGGATGGTTTGTATACGTACGGCGCTTTCTCCGATCGCAGTTGCATACCATCGGGCAAGTTTACGATCGGCGTCATACCCGGGGAAACGGTCCGGCTTGAGTATTTCGAACCGGCCTCGGCCAAAGGAGCAGCGAAATGCCATCTCAATCGTGTGGACGTCGCGTACGACCGTGTTGCCATGCAGGAGGGAGAGGTTGCCGGATTTTTGGGGTTCGGCGAGGCGCTTCCCTGTAATATCAATATCAATTGCCCAACGGGAAATGCCTGGCAGACCGAAAAGAAGGGCGTGGCGCGCATCCTGATGGTGTTTTCCAACGGCGCAGGCTGGTGTTCGGGCACCCTCGTTGCCAATACAGCAGGCACCGGCGACCCGTATTTTCTCACCGCGCACCATTGTCAACTGATCGGTCAGAACCCCGATTTTCAGCACTGGCGTTTCGATTTCGCTTATGAAGCACCGGGCTGTTCCAATCCTGCCAGCGAACCGACGCCAAAGTCTGTTCTCGGCTGCGATCGTATTTCGTTCCGCGCTGAATCGGATTTTTTGCTCCTGAAAACCAGTCCGATACCGGGCAACTACGGGGTATATTTCAACGGCTGGACCCGCGATACCACCCTTCCGGCATCCTCAACATTTATTCACCATCCCATCGGCGATATCAAGAAAATATCTGTCGACTCCGGAGCCGCTTCCATTTACCCGTTCGCCATCAACTGGATGGGCGTATTTGGCATCAGCCCGCCTTCCAGCCACTGGAAAGTGGTGCCCGATTACGGCATTTTTCAGCCCGGATCTTCCGGCGGCCCATTGTTCGGGCCGGCCAAACGCATTATCGGTCAGCTGCACGGCGGCTCGATTGCTGCCGACCCCTGCGTCATCAATTCCGCTTTTTTCGGCCGTTTCGACCATTCCTGGAACAAGGGAGCCGACCCCGGCACCCGGCTGCGCGATTGGCTCGACCCGAACAACCTGAACCCGGTGTCTCAAAACGGCTATCCGCAACCCGTTGCGCAAATGTCCAGTGTGAGCGGCCATATCCAGACGTATGGCGGCGCATCGATGAAAAATGTCCGGG
>JAKOXM010000280.1 GCA_029781095.1 Bacteroidota bacterium | reverse complement strand
GACACAGGGCCCGACGGGCCAGGCCAACCCGATCGTTATTACAGACCTCCCGGCGGGTTCGTGGTTCCTGACCATTACGGACGGTAACGGGTGCACGCACACGGAAGAAATCACCGTCAGCAACCTGAAAAATGTTGAACTTGTACTGAACACGCTGGATAATACAAAATGCGCGGGCGACAGCACGGGCTCCATTTGTGTTGATCTGGTGGAAACGCCGGCTTCGGCCAACCCGAGTTACTCGTTTTTCTGGACAGCCGTGGGCTTCCCGCAGACGGATGTAGGTCTCAATTCCTGCTATTCCAATTTGCCGGCAGGTTCGTACTCCGTGCTTGCCATTGACGCGATGGGATGTGCTGCGCTATTTGATACCGTGGTGCTGTCACCGGCCCCATTCGTTCTCGATACAATAGCCCTCCAAAACCCGGGTTGCACGTTCCAGAATAACGGTTCTATCAAAGTCCAGGGCTTTGGTGGCACCGGCGGTCCCAACTACACATATAGCTGGAGTACAATGGCCGCCGGAAATATGATCATGAACTTGTCTCCGGGCGACTATTCCGTAACGGCCACAGACGCCAACGGATGTATCGACTCCCTGGCATTTACCCTGCAACTGCCGCTTCCTCCGGCTATCACGGCAATAGATTCCACCTCCGTCAAGTGCGGCAGCGACGGTTGTCTGTCCGTGACGGCCCCCACAGCAGTTACTTTCAACTGGGTTACGATCGGAGGCCAGTCTGTCGGCAACACAGCGCAGGTCTGCAACCTGATGGGCGACACCTTCGTGATCACGATTGCGGATAACCAGGGCTGTACCAACGCCGACACGATTTTCCTGGCGCCGGTGACCCCGATGTCATTTTCCGATACGACCATTATCAATCCGTCCTGTTACGGATACGATGACGGAAGTATCAGTATCGGCGTGGTGGATGGCAATCCTACCTATTCATTCCTTTGGAATGACCCTTCCGGTCAGGTAACGCCCACACTTACACCGGTTCCGTCCGGGAATTATATCGTAACTGTAACGGACTCTGAAGGCTGTACGCTGGCCGGGACCTTTACCCTTACCGATCCGCCAAAAATCAATACTTTCTTCAGCGAAGCGGATTCAACCTCCTGCTTCGGGGTATGCGACGGCGGCATTACGATCATAGCTCAATACGGAACCGTACCGCCTACTTTCGGAAACTTTAACTTTGTATGGGACGATGGCGGCACTGATTCTGTCCGTACCAATCTTTGTGCAGATACCATCAGCGTTATCACCATCGACGGAAACAACTGTTTTGCACTGGATACGGTCATTATTCCCGGTCCGGCGCCGGTTGTATACGATACGCTTTACTCGATTCCGGCATCCTGCGATGGCAGCTCCGATGGCCAGGCCATTGTGGAGGGCGCAGGCGGAAACGGCGGTCCCTATAATTATAACTGGGAAGGCGGCGCAACAACGTCCGTTGTAAACGGGTTGCCGGCCGACGAATACAACATTACCATAACAGATAAAAAAGGCTGTACGGGTGAATTTACGGTAGAAGTTACTGACCCTGAACCTGTTCAGGTGCTGCTCGACGATCAGACATCGGAAGACGTTGCCTGTGCCGGCGGCGACAACGGCATACTGGCCGTCACTGTAAGTGGCGGAAATCCGGGCGGCTACAGCTATGTATGGCAGGACGCCAATGGCCAGGTGGTCGGCAACACGGCAGTAGTGGAAAACCTGCAGGCAGGCACGTATTCCGTTACGGTAACCGATCCGAAAGGTTGTACCGGAGTGCAAAATCTGCCCATAAACCAGCCGCCACCCGTGGTTGGTTCTTATGTCCCATGGGAAGAACTGCTTTGTAATGGCGATGAGACCACGCTGCATATCGATACCATTACGGGTGGAGCAGGCGGACCTTACCAGTTTAGCCTCGATTTTGGCGTAACGCTCAATCCAAACTTCCCCGTGTCGATGGGCGGCGGCGAACACTATATCACCTATATCGATCGGCAGGGCTGCGAACAGACGGATACTATTTTCGTGAACGAGCCCGAGCCCATCATAGTTACCTTCAGTCCTGTGGAGATCGAGATCGAACTCGGCGATTCCATCCAGCTCAATCCGCTCATTACCGGGGCAGTCGTAGATACATTTATGTGGACGCCCACGACGGGCCTGCAAAACCCGAATTCTATCACGCCTACGGTATATACGTTTAACAGTCAGCCGTTTACGCTTACAGTATTCGATGCCAACGGCTGCGAAGGCTCCGGCTCTGTTCAGATCAACATCGATCCGAACAGAAACGTTTATGTTCCCAACGTCTTCTTCCCCGGCAATCCGAAAGGAATTGACGATCACTTTAATCCTCAAATCGGACGGGGCGTGGAAAAGGTGAATTATATGCGGGTTTACGACCGTTGGGGCACGCAGATGTACGACCGCAGTGACTTCTATCCGAACAACGACAATCTGTCGGAAGGCTGGGACGGCAAATATCGCGGCGATTACGTGAATCCGGGTGTATTCGTGTATGCCATTGAGGTGAGGTTCCTCGACGGACGGGTACTGCTCTATCGCGGCGACGTGACAGTTGTGCGTTAAGTGTAAGATAACGAGTTACTTATAAATATAAAGGCCACGCCGGGAACCGGACGTGGCCTTTATATATTTGAAGAAAGGAGCCGTTCAGGGTCGATCGGTCTTTTTTTTCTGCGGCTGCTTTTTCTGTTTTCCCATGATATCCTTGCCCTGGCGTGATTCCAGAATCGGTTCCGGCATGGGCGTTTCACTCATGACATCGTTGAAAACCTTGTCAATAAATTTCCAGCGCCCTTTTTCGAGGCGCAAACCGTCATAGCTGCCGTCGGGCACAAAAGTAATGCCTCTTCCGAACGGACTGGGCGTCGGAATCAGGTGGTCGAACAGCACCATCTGGTACTCCTCATCCCAGTTCACCCGCACGGACGCCTCTGCGGAATATTCGATCAGCAAGCGTAGCTCCGGGCTTTTTACATTCGGGTTATCAAAAACCGGCGCGCCGAAAACCGGCTTTCCTGCCTTGTCAAAACTGAGCACGTCAATTACCTTTCGCTTGGCAAAAAACTCGAAGGCATCATAGCCCAGAAGCAGGTATTTACGCCCTTCTTTTGTATCGAACTGCCGAAGGTTGTAATACAGAGCGCCATACCATCGATCAGGAGGCAACTGTTCCGATACCGGCCGGTCATCCATCTCGAAACTCCGGTCGAAAAGCGGAAAAAGTTTCAGTTCCCTGCTGTTCATCTGGATAGCGCCGTAATAACGATATGTGGAGTCATTGACGAACAATTGCCAGGTAAAAATGCGGAAACTGCTGTCCGGCGGAGCAAGTATGGAAATGCTTTTCAGGCGGTCGAATTGATACAGAAATGAGTTTTCAACTTTCAGGGCGCGCACCATCGTTGGTATCAGCGCCCGACATGCTGCAAAACGTTCCTGCTCGATGGAGTCGTTCACAACAGCATAGGCGAGCAAGGCCAGCGTGTCTTCGCCAATTTTGAGTCGTTCGAGCGCCGCTGCGCCGAGTTTTTCTGTTTTGCTGTTCCTCGGTTGTGCCGTCAGCGCAGCAGCCATCAGCAGGCATGGAAATAAAAAATTGATTTTCAACGACATAAGCAATCGCATAGAAATGTTGCCAGTTTCTCCCGGCGTATTGTAATCCTGGTCGCAACATAGTTGAGACTGCGACCTGATCCGGGGTCACACATAAATACGGTAGCGTGAAACGTTCAAACTACCGCCGAATGAACGCGAGCGGGGATAAAAAAATTGCTGTCAGAGGCTCATTGCAATTCGTCTATTTTTTCGAGCAGCCATTCATGGTTGACGGTGGTTGCCTTGTCGCGGGTGATCTCCTCGCGAAGTTTTTGCACGGCCGCTTTGTCGCCCGGCGTGAGTCGATTGAGCCGCCGCACGTATTTCAGCAGGTTGAGGTAACTGCGCCTGCGTTGTTGCGGTATATTTTTATGCCGGTTGAGAAATACGCGAAATGACTCGGTGAAAGAATCGAGGGCGTCGAATTCCTCCAGTTCAAAATAGGTGATGGTCAGTATGGCCTTGCTGATGAGGTTGTACCCGATGTCTTCGTATTCGATATCCCGAAGCAGGTCGAGCACCTTTCCGTATTTCTTCTGGTAGAGATAGACGCGTGCGAGGTTGAAAGTATAGGTATTTTCCCGGGTATCGGGTGGCAAATAGTCTTTATAGGTATTGACGAAAGTTTCGGCCCAATCGAGATTGCCCAGCCGGAGCGCAACGCCTGCTGCATTGTTAAACCGCCACGACGCGATGACGCCTTCTTCAATAAATACCTGATTGTCAATAGCCATGATAAACAGATCGAAATACTCCTGCAAAAAGGTTCTGTTCCCTTTGTTGGCCTTTCCTATACAGTAGTGCAAAACCGAATCGAACAGTTCAAGGGCTTCTTTTTGGGGCATAATGGACGCGTAACGGTCCAGAATACGGCGCAGATTGTAATAATGGTCCGCATTCTCCTCCTCCTGCAAGGTGAGGAACGAGTAAAAATAAATGGCCAGTTCCGGCACATCTTCAATCGGGAAGGTTTCCAGGTATGCCAGAATCTCCTCGACAAAATTTAATTTATAGGTGTAGTTACCCGTTCGTTTCTGACTTAAAACCGAGCTGTACAATTTCAGTTTTTCAATCCAGTAATAGATATCGAGGTTATAGGATATTTCCTCCAGGTTCGCCCGCACATTCACCTTTACATCAAAATCCATCATCGAATAATAATGGCGCTCGACCGTGTAGGTTTTAAAATAATAATCCAGTGAGTGGTAGTTTTTTCGTTCCAGATCCATTCGGGCCTGGCGCATGGCGCCGTTGAAAAGCGGCTCTATTTTCTTCCGAACAATAAAATCTATGAAATCAATCGAGCGTCTCGTTTCGTCCTGCGCGATAATTTCCTGCGCCATAAACCCTTCCACCTGTTTCAGCAAATCGGAGCAGTATTTGCGAAAATTGACGTCATCAAATGAAACGCCGGGGAACATCTTTTGCCAGACGGCCTCGCGGTCGAAGCCCGGCAGACCCTTTTCAATATATTTGAGTAAAAGCTCATAAAGCCTGATCAGTGTCTGGCTTTGATTGAAATACGGCGAATGCAGGTACTTGAGTAAACGCTTGTGCTCCGAAGCATCGAGGTGTTGAAGCGCCTGGTACACTTTGTTGCTGTGATACTCCGATTCCGGGAGGAGTTTTTTTCTCGGCATGGTGTTTTTTAAATCATTGATTAAAAGATAATTAGATATGATTGAAGCGATTCGCGTGCCAATCTGGTTCTCACAAAGATATTTTTTTGTTTAACCTGGGTTTTGGTTCGGTAGAAAACTTCTATTTTTGGTCGTTTTTAATTTAATACCGCAGCCATGAATGTACATTTACTTCAACCTCGAACCCGGGGGTTGTTGTTTGCCTTTCTCTTGAGTATAGCAGCCGGTGTCCCCGTTTTAGCACAGAGTGGAGCATACAAGAACCTGATTACATCGAAAAACACAGCCGTCAACGACACCATCGCCGGTGTAAACCTCGCCGTCAGCAAAGTAAATCCGCTCGCCCAACACGGCGATGTTTATATCACCATCATACAATCGGGAGGTTCCGGCAATCCATACATTTACAAGATCGGTTATGTGCCCGACCCCGGCTTTATCGGCGTTGACACTTTTACATTACAGTTAAATTATCTCGGCTCCTACCCTTATCTGATCTACAAAGCCTATCGCGTTTCAATATACCCATCGCTGGTTACCGGGCGTCCGGATGTTGCGGTCACCACAGCAGGCACCCCCGTGACAATCGATGTGCTGGCTAATGACAGCGGCACATTTTTGCCGCTTTCCGTCACGGCCCTGCCGCTCGTCAACAACGGAACCGCATCAATAAACGCTTCCAATCAGGTCGTTTTTACCCCGGACGCGGGATTTACCGGGGTGGCGCACCTGAATTATGTCGTTTGTGATTCCCTGAATTCCTGCAGAACGACCTCCATCAATATCGGCGTCAACAACGGCTCTCCCGCAAGCGACACCCTCCGGGTCGCCACTGCAAAAAATACACGGCTTGACATTCCGCTTCTGTATAACGGATATACCTTGTTTCAATCGCCCTCAGACGGCACCGTGGTCCTCCAGAACGGCCAGTCATTCAGTTATACGCCGACTTTTAATTTTACCGGTATCGACCAGTTTGTTCTCGAACTAAACAACGCCGGATCAACTATTTACAAAACCGTTATCCTGGATGTACTGAATACCCCGAATCAGAATACCATGGCGATGGACGACTATGTATTCACGCCAAAGGGGGAGCCGATCACCTTTAATGTCCGGGATAACGATATCGGGAACCTGCTGGTGAAAAGCTGGGTAACACCCGCCAATCTGCCCGGAACGATTTCGAATACCAACGGGGTTGGCAATGTCACCTTTACACCCAATGCCAATTTTACCGGCGTAGCAACTTTTTACTACCGCATCGGCAACAGCAATATTCCAAACCTGGAAATGGCTTCAGTCAACGTCATTGTCGGGAACATGAATCCGGCAGCAGCATCCTATAACCTGACTACGCCGAGAGAAACGCCATTCGTTATCAACTACCAGATACCCTTTATCGGATTTGATTTTTCCGTCACCGACGCTCCTGAAAACGGGTATTGCTCTTTTTTCCCGGGTTATACGACCCAAACGATCAACGGACAAAGTATTTCCGGCTATAACCTGCTTGTGTATACGCCCAACAACGATTTTATCGGTACCGACGAGTTTGAGGTCAACTATTGCGTTGCAGCAAACGGACTTTGCCGGAATGTCAAAATCGTAATGGATGTTGTGGACGTCTTTTCTTCAGACGGGCCCTATTGCGTCGGCGATTGTGTCTGGGCCGGCGACGTCAACGACGACGGTGCGGTCAATAACAAGGACATTCTGCCCCTGGGCTATTATATGGGCTTCGACGGTTTTCTTCGACCCAATGCAGCCCTCGAATGGTACGGGCAATACGCCGAGGACTGGGACAATCCTTACACCGGCAGTCCGGTCGACGTGAAACACGCCGATACGGACGGCAATGGCGTAATTACCACAGACGATACCCTCGCAATAAGCCTTTTTTACGACCAGACGCACAACCTGATCCCCTCGGTTCCGCCTTTGTCCAAAGGGCTTCCGTTTACTTTTCATGTGCTGACACCCGACCCTCAGCCAGGCGACCTGGTAGAGGTGGAAGTGTCGCTGGGAAGCCCCTCCAACCCGGTTACCGACATCTACGGTTTTACGTTTGACGTATCGCTCAGCCCATTGATCCAGGATTCGGCACTCCACATGTCGTATTACAAAAACACCTGGCTTAACCTGAATTCACCGTCGATGACATTTGAAAAAAATCCACGGCAGGGACGCCTTGAGACCGCTTTTACCCGCACCGGCGGCATTTCCACCAGCGGCTATGGCCCCGTCGGCAAATTTGATTTTATCATCATTGATATTCTCGACGGAGCAAAACCCGGCAAAACACTTTCATCCGACGACCAGCCCCTGACCATACAAATCGACAATTCCAACTACATCTCGGGTGACGGGAAGCTGAGCGACGGCGGAAGTTATACCCTGAAAATTCCGGTAAGCAGGGAACGGTCACAAAAAACCGTTGCAGAAGACCGTGATTTCTTTGTCTATCCCTCGCCGGCTACAGACCGTGTCAACGTGCACCTCAACGGCGAAGACCTCATAGAGTCATTAACCATTTTCGACGCCCTGGGCAAGGAAGTGTACACATCCGGCAACGTCCGGCTGGAACACACCGTACTGGATGTCTCCAGCCTGCCCGATGGCTTCTACGTTGTAGCGGCCCGGACCGGCTCGGGCAACCTGGTTAAAAAAATCCAGATCCACAGATAAGATTTTTGCGCAATACCGCGTGAAAAGGATTATTCATGGCTGAATACGAGAAACCCGCTTTCCGGATGCAGAAGCGGGTTTCTCTGGTAATTTTCCAATGGTTGGCAGGGTAAAAGGCAACAACCGGGACGAAGCAAACTCGCGTGTTATCAACAAATTGCGTCGTGTTTCGTCGTGGTGCCTTGTCATATTTTGCCCGCTTAAAGCATATAATTGATCCCGAAAAACAAGACGAGATATATCCATAAACCGTCGAGAAAATGCCAGTAAATGGTGAGCAGGCGAAGCCTGAGACGTTTCTCCGGATCGGAAAAATAGACCAGTACCGTAACCGGGTCAACCATCCGTTTTTTGGCAGCCTGGTAAAACAGTATCAGAAAGGGCAGTCCTCCGATCACGTGGGCAAGATGCACAAAAGAGATCACGTACAGATACCCGGTCGTAGTGGATGCATTCAGCCCTACATTCCGGTGAAAGAGCCACCACCATGCAACAGACTGCATCACCATGAACACGAAAGAAAGGCCGATGGTATATTTCAGGTTTTGCTGGTAACCTTCCGTATTATCCAGTTGGTAGCATCGCCTCGCCCGAACCATCGTGTAACTGCTGCCCAGCAGAATAAATGTATTGAACACAAACAGAACAGGAATCTGCACCGGCGGCACATTCATCGTTACGCGTGTATATATATAACTGACTGTAAGTGAAAGGAATAGCAGAGACAGGCCGAACAATAATATGAACAGCATGATATTCTTGGGGTGAAAATAAAATTCGCTTT
>JAKOXM010000004.1 GCA_029781095.1 Bacteroidota bacterium | reverse complement strand
AAACCAAATATGGCCAGTATCCAGCGACGCTTGCCGTCAAGCAGGATGGATGCGCCGAGCCAGGAATACAATCCTGTTTTCAGATAGAATATCCAGCGCTCGCCGATGATGCCCCAGGTATCGGGCAAAATTACCAGTTCGAGGGTACGGAGCCACACAGGCAGAGGCGGGCGCACATAGAGAACATCGCCGTAAAGTGTCTTCCCGCCGATAATTTGCCACGCAAGGCCGCTGATAAAGCCGCCGTCGGTTTCATTGATGCCAAATGGGGTGTAATACAAGCCATAGGCAATTAACAGACTGAAAAACAGTAGTTTATACGGGAAATCTTCCTGAAATTGACCAATTTTTTCTGCCAACAGAAGCCGGGTTTAACAAGTTGAAATGTATGCGGTTTTTATAATTACCATTTCGCGGGTATTGGACAGCCGTCGGTTTGACCTACATTTGTGGCACCTAATCGCTTTCGACGCAACAAGTTATAATCCCATTAATCTTTTTATTCCGTCCTTCCTCCCACCTTATTGCCACACTTTGAGTGTGCGCGACTCTTCCAGTTTGCTGGATTTTTGCTGTTTCAAAAAAATATTGGCTGTGCGCACTGCATGTCGGCTTTTGTCATTTGCCCTGCGCAGCAGCATAAAGATGTAATCGGTTTTTGGGATGTCCTCTCCGGCAGCAATGTCGGGGGGGATTTTTATTTGATCAGTGTTTTAGATAGCGGTCAAGCCAATCGAAGAACGTTCGTTGCCAGAGAATGCTGTTCTGGGCTTTTTGCACCCAGTGCCCCTCATCCGGAAAATACAGGAACCGGGAAGGGATGCCCTGCAGTTGGGCGGCAGAAAAGGCCTGTATCCCCTGCGTCACCGGGATGCGGAAGTCCAGTTCACTATGCACCACCAGAATCGGCGTGTCCCAGTTCTGGACGAACAAATGCGGACTGAACTGGGTGTATGATTTGGGTTTCGGTGTTTTCCAGAAGGCGCCTTCCATATCATTATGGACAAACCATATTTCTTCTGTTTCGCCATAAAAACTTTCGAGGTTGAAAATGCCGTCATGCGCAATGAAAGCCTTGAATCTTTTCTGGTGATTTCCCGCAAGCCAGTAGACGGAATACCCGCCGAAACTGGCGCCAACCGCTCCCATCCTCGTCGCGTCGACATAAGGCTCCTTCGCGGCATAATCGGAGGCGGCAAGCAAATCCTGCATGGCCCCTCCGCCCCAGTCGCCCGAAATGGCATCGTTCCAGGCCTGTCCGGAGCCGGGCATGCCCCGCCTGCATGGCGCAACCATGATGTAGCCGTTCGCCGCCATCATCTGCATATTCCATCGGTAGGAGAAAAACTGGCTCAGGGCAGACTGAGGACCGCCCTGGCAGTAAAGCAGCGCCGGATATTTCTTTTTTGCGTCGAATCCCGGTGGAAAAATCATCCATACATTCATGTCTTTGCCGTCGACCGTTTTTACGGTGCGGCGCTCCACATTTCCTTTGGCTATATTATTCCAGGGCTCGTCCGTGGCGAAAGACAGCCTGCGGTCCGCACCGGTCAGGCTGTTTACCGCAAATACTTCCGCCGGGTTGGCCATGGAGGTTCGTGTGCCGATCAGTTCTTTGCCTGCTACCTTCAACGCTGTATAATCATGCTGGCCATTTGTGATACGCCTTATTTTTCTGTCTGCGATCGTGACCTGGTAATACTGGTATGTAAAGTTTTCTGCACTCAGGAAAAAAAGCGATTTGCCGTCGGGCGCCCATTGCGGCTGGTTGGCTTCATAGGTCCAGCCCTCGGTCAGTTCGATCCGTTTCTGCGTGCGCGTGTCAAGCAGCATGAGGCGCGGGCGATCTGCTTCGTTTCCGGCTCGCTCGAGACTTGTCCAGGCCAGATAATTGCCATCGGGCGAGAACACAGGGTCTATATCGTAGCCCGGCAGGTCAGCGGTAAAATTGATTGTTTTGCCTGATGCCAGTTCGTAAGCATACAGATCCGAATTGGTGCTTTGCGCTTCCTCCGTACCTGAAAGTTTGCGGCTGGTGTAGACGATGAAGCGACTGTCTGGGCTCCAGGTTATCTGTTCCATTCCGCCCATCGGTTTGAGCGGGCTGTCGTAGCGCTCGTTCATGATATTAACGGGATCGGAAGTCAGTTTGCTGTCGGCATAGGGCGCGTAAAAAATGTTGCTGTACTTATAGTCGCGCCAGCTTTTCCAGTGGCGGAAAAACAGCTCGTCGATGACTCTGCCGGTCGTGTTCGGAAGATCGGGATAAATTTCAGCGGGTGTTTTATCCAGTTTTACATCCTGCGCAAACAGGATATACTTTCCGTCAGGGGAATAGTGGAACCCGTTCATTTCCTGATCGCTAATTTTGCGGACATGCGTGCTTTCAAGCGATATTTCGTACAATTTCCCGTCGCGTAAAAAGCCGATCTTTTTCCCGTCCGGTCGAAATTCGGCATCCGAGGACGATGCATCGGGGCTGGTCAGAGCCCGGGTCTCGCCGGTTTTAATGGTGAGCAGGTACAAAACCCGGGAACTCTTGTTTTTGGGCATGTCATACCGCTGAACGCCATATACGGCGTACTGGCCATCCGCCGACACACAATCCAGCGAAACCCGGCCGATCTGCCAAAGCAATTCGGGGGTAAGCGTTTGTTGTGCCTGGGCGGTTGTTCTGACGGAAAAAATCATGGTCAGGAAGAAACAGGTGAAAAAATTACAAAGCTTCATAGTTATAAAGAAGGTCAAATGAATCAAACTCGCGAGTTTTGCGCCGGCAAAAATTGCATTTTTCATCAATGCCGCGGGATAAACGTATGAAAAAGTATATTGCAGAAGGTATCGGCACCTTCTTTCTCATGTTCAGCACGGTCATGGCGACCAATATTGGCGATATTGCCATCATGGCGCCCCTGATAATAGGCCTGACTCTGGCGGCAATGATATATGCATCTGAGCATATTTCGGGAGCGCACTTTAATCCCGCCGTGACACTGGCCATGCTCATGCGCGGAAAACTTGCTCGGAATGAAGCGTTTTATTACCCTGTGGCACAGCTGGCCGGTGCGCTGCTGGCTGCAATTCTCGGCGGATTCCTTTTGCGGGCGGGATATGCGACCGACACGCAGATGCACGTGCACAAAAATTCGATTTCCTCATTGCTGGCCGAGTTCACGGGCACATTCGGCTGGGTGTATGTCATGCTGAATGTAACAACGGTAAAATCCGGTTCGGGGAATTCGCATTTCGGGCTGGCCGTAGGTTGTGTCGTGGCGGCAATGATATATGTTTTAGGCGGGATATCGGGAGGTGTATTCAACCCGGCCATAGCGCTGGGCTCCATCATGACGGGCATGTCGAACCCCGGTGATATCCTGATTTTTTTGGCCGGCAACCTCATCGGCGCGGCTGCCGCGGCGACGGCATTTCAGCTCGTGCATGATCATGAAGAGTGATCCGGCATCGATTTTTTTTTGAAAAACACTGCACCGGGCGTGCTGCTTTTTGCATTTTTGCCGCGCTTGGGTTGCATATCCAACAATTGCAAATTATTACTTCCGACACTCATACTATGCGTATAATCGGCAATATAGAACACCCTGACCTGAAGATAACCGTGTTTAAAATGGATAACCGGGTCAGTGTCAAATTTGAAAACACGCTTTACGAACAAACGTATAAGCTCGGCATGGACGAACGTACGGGCTCCATGGAAGGGGTAACCAGGCTGGTTGACCCCGGATTCATTGATCACGTCAGTTCTCTTTTTCGTCAGATGCATCAGGCCCGGATTTCCGCTTTCGGACGAGCTTTTCCGGCAGGACAAGATGCTACATTTGAAGAAATCATTTAATCCGTTTCCGATTAATTGTCGCTCAGGAAAGGAAGCTTGCTTACCTTTCTGCCTCCTTTAGACCTTTTCGTATCATTGCACCCATTTTCAAGACTCTAACTTTCAAATCAGAAAGCAGTTTTACCATGAAGAATGTTCTAATTACCCTGTTAGCCCTTATGCCGCTTTTTGCCTCAGCACAAGGCTCAAAAGTAGTGCGGCCTCTATTTGATAAAAAAAGCATTGGCGAAATCAGGCTTACCCTTCCCGCAAAGAATTGGGTGGATGCACTGGATTCCATGCGCATATATGGAATGGGCATGATGGCCGGTTCGGCAACGATTGATGGTATCCGCTATGAAGGTGTTGGCGTGCGTTTCCGCGGAGACAAATCATACCAATTGGGCCTCAAGCGCAACCCCTTCACAATCCGGCTCAATTTCTCGGATAGCGCGCAAAACCACCAGGGACACAGTTCGATCAAACTTTCTTCCGCCCTCCGCGACCCAAGCCTGGTGCGGGAAGTGTTGTTCTATGAGATAGCGGGCAAGTATATGCCGGCTTCTCAGGCATGTTACACCAAGTTATACGTCAATGATGAGTACGTAGGTGTGTTTGTCAATATCGAAAGCGTGGACAAACCATTTCTCGAAAAAACCTTCGGATCGAGCGGAAATGCCTTTTTCAAAGCAGGTGTAGACTACAAGCCTGAAGGACTGCCCGCTTGCAAACAGAATATTTTCGGTTCGCTCGAATATGAGGACAATATCGAGTGCTACAAAGGGAATTTTGAGGCCAATTCCGCCAGCGGCTGGGCAGAATTGCAGGAACTGACCCGTATTCTCAATAACGACCCCTCGAAGATTGACCGTATCCTCGATGTAGATCACACGCTTTGGATGCTCGCGTTAAATAATGTGATGGTTAATTTAAGCAGTTATACGGGCAACCACAGCGTCAACTATTACCTGTATCGCGATAACAGCGGTCGTTTCCAGCCCATTCACTGGGACCTGAATCTGGCATTCGGCAGTTATAAAAATACGGGTAACGGAAGCGACCTCGAACTGAAAGGACTCCAGAACCTCGACCCGCTGCTGCATGCCGACAACCCGTACAAGCCCCTCATCAGCCAACTGCTGAAAGAGCCTTTGTATAAAAAGATTTATCTCTCGCATATCCGGCAGATACTGGAAGACAACTTCAGCAACGGCTGGTACGAAAAGCGGGCGCAGGAACTTCAGGGTATGATCGTTATACCGTTTAACGACGATCGCAACAAGTTGTACAGCCTCGATGACTTCCAGCGCAGTCTCCGCGAAACCATTGGCAGAAAAAGCAAAATACCCGGAATCGTCGAACTTATGTCCAAAAGGACGCGCTATCTGAAGGATCATCCGGAGTTGACAATCCTGCCGCCCGCCATCACGGAAGTGAATGTACAGGGGCGCGGAAAATTCGAAAATCAGAAACTGACGGATTTCCGTGTGACGGCAAAAGCAGACCACTTTCCGCAGAAAATGATGATATACTATCGTTTCAACGACAGTGACCCCTACGCTGTGATGCTTATGAGCGAAGAATCGGCCGGCAACATGCCTTCCGGGACAAAAGCCTTCGCTGCTACCATCGAGGGGAAAGGAATGGATTCAGTACTTTCCTATTATATCATCGCCGAGAATGCCGGATCGGTCTCCTTCGCGCCGCAAACCTATTTCAGTAAACCGTATAGCATCAAATTGAGCGACCTGAATAAATAAGGCCTATGAAATACCTCCTGTTCCCGTTTGCAATTTTGACAACGGTTCTCCTGAGCGCAGATACCATCTGCGCCCAGGATTTTTATGGAAATACCATCCAGGAAGTACGAATTGAGATTCCGCACAAGAACTGGGATTTCAAACTCGACTCCATGAAAAAAGCCAATGGCGAAGCGCGTATCACCGGTACAGCCTGGGTGAATGGCGTTCGCTACGACAGTGTCGGTATCCGATACAAAGGCAACAGTTCGTACTTCCGTACCCGCAACGAAACCTATAAAAAGTTGCCCTTCAATATCAAACTTGATTACAAGCTGAAAAACCAGAAGATGCCGGACGGGTACCGGACAATAAAGCTGTCCAATGCATTTCTGGATCCCAGTTTTATACGCGACCCGCTGGCATATGAAATTATCCGGCAATACATGCCCGCTCCGCTTTGCAATTTCACGAAATTGTACATAAACGGCGTTTTTTACGGCGTTTACATCAATACAGAGTCTATCGACGCCAATTTTCTCGAAAAGAGATTTGGTACCACTTCCGGTTTTCTCATCAAATGCGATCCGGACAACTGGCAAAGGGTGAGGAGCCAAACGGGATGCCCGCGCGGCGAAAACGCTTCTCTGGTATACCTCAACGACAATTTTGGCTGTTACGACGCCTTTTATGAAGTTGACGATCCGGGCGCGTGGAAATATCTCTTGCAATTGATCAAGACCCTGAACAAGAACGTGGACAAGATCGAAACGGTACTCGACGTCGATCAGACCTTGTGGATGCTGGCGATCAACAACGCGATCGTCAACCTGGATAGTTACAACGGATCCTTGTCGCACAATTATTATCTCTGGGCCGATACGACTGGCGTTTGTCACCCGCTTATATGGGACCTCAACATGGCATTTGGCGGCTGGCGGCGCAATTTCTCCTTTGAGGAGATGAAAGACGATGATATCATCCAGTACCAGCCCCTGGCGGAAATTGACAATAACAAGAGACCGTTGATTGCCAGGTTGCTTCGCGTGTCACTCTACCGGAAAGTGTATCTCGCGCATCTGCGCACCATAACAAACGAGTATCTGAAAAGCAACCTGTGGCTGACAAGGGGGCAGGCGATGATGCGCGAAATAGATCCGATCGTCAAAATGGACTCGTTGAAACTCTACAGTTACGCCGATTTTCAGAATTCGATGGATAAAACGATGAAATCGGGGCCGGATCACGTGATTGGATTGCGACAACTGATGGACAAACGCACCCAATGGCTGTTAAAGCACCCGCTTCTTAATAAATTGCAACCCGCAATTGCTGACGCAAAGCACGCCAGGGAGGGGACGCAAATCAAGATAACTGCGAAACTGACGGGCGCCACGCGGGGATGGCTGATGTATCGAATCGATAAAATGTTCGCATTTACTCGCACCGCTATGTTCGACGACGGCACAAATGGAGACGCCACTGCCGGCGACGGTGTGTTTACAGCCAGGATAGCCCCGGACAAGATCAAACAGTATTACATTATGGCAGAAGGTGAGGAAGGGGCGGCTACTCTGCCGGAACGGGCTTCATTCGAATTTTTCGAAATCAAGTAGCCTTTACCGGAATCGCTCCGCAACCACCAGGTCCCGGGAGCCCGGTGTATAAGCGTAAAATCCTTCTCCCGATTTTACGCCCAGTTTTCCTGCTGTGACCATGTTCACAAGCAGGGGGCATGGTGCGTATTTAGGGTTGCCAAAGCCGTCCTGAAGTACCCGCATGATTGAAAGGCAAACATCAAGCCCTATGAAATCAGCCAGCTGGAGCGGGCCCATCGGGTGGGCCATACCGAGTTTCATCACAGTATCGATCTCTTCCACACCGCTTACTCCTTCATAGAGGGCGTAAATGGCTTCGTTGATCATCGGCATCAGGATGCGGTTGGCGACAAAGCCCGGGTAATCATTTACTTCTACAGGCGTTTTATCCAATTGCCTTGACAATGACATGATGCTTTCGCATACCGTATCGGACGTTGCATAGCCGCGAATCACTTCCACCAGTTTCATGACCGGTACAGGATTCATAAAATGCATGCCGATCACCTGCGCAGGACGCCGGGTGGCGGCGGCAATACGGGTGATGCTTATGCTGGAAGTGTTTGTGGCCAGGATGGTTTTTGCGGGCGCCATCAAATCGAGGTCGGTAAAAATTTTCAGTTTTAAACTGACATTTTCGGTAGCGGCCTCTACGATCAGATCAGCGTCAGCGACACCGCTTTTCATATCGGTCATCGGGTGAATCCTGCGCAGTGTACCTTCTTTATCCGCTTCCGACAAGGCGCCTTTTTTTACCTGGCGATCCAGGTTGCTGCCGATGGTGACGAGAGCTTTGTCCAAAGCCGCAGAGGCTACATCTACAAGGGTTACTTCGAAACCATGCTGGGCGAATACATGAGCGATGCCGTTACCCATTGTGCCGCCACCAATTACCGTAATATTTTTCATGCGTTTGGTTAAAATATGATTTTTGAAAAAGGCGGCGCAAAGGTTGGGTTTTTATGCGAAAAATCACGGCTTTCTCCAAATAATCATGGCCGCGGGCGTGATTCCAAGGCTCGGATGCCACTCGGAACCAACGTCGAACCCCAGACCGTTCTTCAGGCGAATGCCTGCGCCGAAGCCGACGCGCGCGACACCGCCCGTCCGCATCCCCGCGCGAATCAGGAGCACTTCCGCCGGATGGTATTCCACACCGGCCTTGATCTGGACAGGCCGCTCCAGTATTTTCTCGGTTTCGGCCAGAAGTATGAGCAATGGCGAAGCCTTCCACGCCGCGCCAATGACCAGTATGCTCGATGGTTTTTCAGACCCTGTTTTTTGTGAAACCGGATTCCTGATACGGGCGCCAAGCCACAATTGTGGAATCGGGTTTGACAGCACCCCGATCCCGAAATGCATGCTGTTCGCAGAGCCATACTCCCGGGCCGTTACATGCAGCAGATCGGCACTGCCTCCCAGGTAAAATTTATCGCCCAGCCGCCGGCCGTAGAAAAGTGAAAAACGCTGCTCGCGGTATGCCTCGATACCCGAATAGGCAAGATCAAGACCGGCGCCGCTGTTTCGGTCGATTTTTATTGTACCCTGTATTTGAGCAGTCTGCCATTCGGAGATGCCGTAAGGGATGGCAGAACTTAAAAAAAAGGCCGTTTTTTCGCCAAACCCCGCCTGCGCCTCATTGGTGATTCCAGAGCCCTGGCCCGGATACGCTACAACGGCTCCTCCGAGGGACAGCGCTGCGGCATTGTCAAACGGACGCATGAATACCTGTGTCCATGCCGGCAACTGCAGGAAGACAAAACAAAAGATGGCTAATAAACGCATGTCAGGTACGGGCTCTGATTAACAGTTAATTATTTAATTGTTTGAATTACAATAAATTATATTTGAATCAAAGACTGAATCCGTTGTTTCGCCATACCTGTTCGTAAAACATGCCGGCCGCCGTCATTTCGCGCTCCATTGTATCAAAATTGACCCGTACCAGTCCGAAGCGGTATGTTGGACCCAGATGCCACTCAAAGTTATCCCAGGTGCTCCAGTGAATATACCCCCTGAGATCAACGCCGTCCCGGATAGCATCGTGGCATACTTTCAGGTAGTCTTTTATTGATGCAATTCGTTCTTGCGGGTCGTCTGTGCAAATGCCGTTTTCGGTGATAATAATCGGTTTTGCATACTTTTTGTAAAAACGACGCAGAATCCACCCCAATCCTTCCGGTTTGTAACCCCACATTTTATCGTGCCGTATGCCTCGTCTGTCCAATTCGGCAACCCGGTCAATCGCATCAACGGGAAATGGATCGAACAACATATAGGCATAATAACTCAGTCCCCAGAACTGGCATTTTTTGAAGGGTCGTGCCGCGCGATCCAGAAACCACCATCGGACAAACGCCGCCGCCAGACGGCCCGGCAGATTGGCGCCCTCAAAACAGGCCGTGTTCAATGAAATACCGACAGGCGCTTCCGATTCCTCGCGAATCATGATTTGCGCGATGTCGTGCGCTTCTCCCATGTTGTCCAAAACACGGTTGGCGGTGAAATACCTGCCTTTTTTAAACGGGGGAAAATTACCGAGAATAAATGCATTCATGGCATACACGTTCGGCTCGTTAAATGTATTCCAGTACTGTACGTACTC
>JAKOXM010000001.1 GCA_029781095.1 Bacteroidota bacterium | reverse complement strand
GCATCGTCGGTGGGATACCTGGTATAGTGGTCAACGGCAGATTTGGCGAAATTGACCATATCGCCGCGCTTGCGATAATACGTAAGGCGGTAATTGGACGCCAGCCTCTCGCCCTGCTCGGGATATACCCTCCCGTAGAGCCGTTGAATCTCTCCGAGTTGCAATTTGGGGTGGCCTTGCAGATAATCTTCGAACAAACCGTCAATTTTCTGCTTCACCTCCTTCTTCGAAAATTTGTTTTCGAAGGCCCCGCGATTTTTCTGCAGGAACGAGAACCCCTCCGAGTATGGATCGGTTACATAACGCATGATGAAATCCATATTGGCGTCGCTGCCGGGGTCGGTCTGCGTCTTGAGGTAAGTATTCGCCAGTTCGGTTGCTGCAGGGTCGAGTGCGGCGCTTTTTAACTCGGTCAGGGCAAACAACAGTTCGGGACTGCGCTCTCCTTTGCCGTAACGGTTTTCGAGCGCAAGCAGGTTGGCCGAAGGATCGTCGGCTTTTTGCCCCAGTCGAAGAAATTGTTCGGGGTTAAAATAACCGACTGCTTTATGCGCTACCTCGCCTTCGGTATTGAGAAACAACAAAGTAGGAAAATAGGCAACACCATATCGCTGCGCGAGGGCTGGTCCTTCCCCTTTTTCCGTATCTACCTTCAGACTCACAAACCGGGCATTGAAATAGGCTCCGACTGCCGAATCCGGAAATGTTTTGGCCGACATCATCCGGCATGGTCCGCACCAGCTCGTATAGGCATCCACAAAAACAAGTTTGCCTTCCGCCTTTGCATCCGCAAGGGCGTCCGCAAGTGAACCATGCCCGAATTGAATACCCTGGGAATGGAGCCACCCGAACTGAAACAGGAAAGCGAAAATCAGGCAGTGGTGTTTCATAGCGCGGTTGTCGTTATTTTCGCCATTGATCGTCATTCGCCATTGCGTATTGACGAATGATAGGTGATACGCGATGGATTTTTGATCGAAAACCAGCGCGTTCAAAAAATCATCACGCATTTAATGGCACTACCCAATGACAAATGACGATCCATGACGAAAATCACCCTTCCAGTGACTGAATGAAGTAATCGATCTTGCCTCCCATGCCATTGTCTTTTTCACCCATGGCTTTCCGGGCTTTTTCTGCTGTGCTGCGTGCCTTGTCTTTATCGCCCTGGCGTTTGTACACTTCGGCAAGGGTGAGGTAGTATTCCGGCAATCCGCCGTTGGCAGCCGCGGTTTTGCACCATTTTTCCGCCTGGTCGAGCACTTTTGGCTCGTCGGGGAAGGCGCGTAACAGGCTTATTACGAGGTCGTGCAGACGGGCGGAGTTGTTTTTGATCTCGCCTTTCTGATACGCCTGCGCGGCTTTCAGGTAGTTTTTTACATCCTTGGTAGCCGAATAGTAGTTCATATCGGCCTCCCAGGCAAATGCTTCCGCACGATCAGGCAGAGAGGTCTTCATCTTGGTTTTAGCCTCGGTAAGCAGTTCTTCGCTTTTAAATTCAATTGCTTTCTTGACCGTCTTTTTGCACGCATTTTCGATACGGGCGTTCAATTTTTCTGCGCCGATCAGGGCAGCGGCCTTTTGCTGATTTTTTACCAGCAAGTCAAATACGCGGCTGTCGGCCTCCACCGTGCCTTCAAACAAAAAAAGCAGGTTGTAGTCGGCGGAAAAATCTTTTTGTGTATTCAGGTATTCATTTGTCACCTTCAGCGACGATTTGCCGGCGGCATTGAGGGCCCGTACGTAGTTGAGCATAAATTCCGGGTCGCGCTTGCCTTCGTTGTATTCTTTTTCAAAATCGCCGGATTTATCCATTTTCCCAAGCACTTTCTGGGCAAATTCGAGCAACTGGTCGGTGCTTTGAGCGCCTACG
>JAKOXM010000795.1 GCA_029781095.1 Bacteroidota bacterium | reverse complement strand
TCATGGATTTAAGCGCTTACCTGTTCAATGGAGTACCGGGAAGCCCTGCTACGCATGCCATCGGGTTCGTAATCCAGGAATTTGATCAAAACCACAATTTACTTTTTCAATGGAACAGCAACGACTACATACATCCGGGTAAGGCATACCAGTTTTATGGCTACGCGCCCGCCAATTTTGACTATTGCCACGGAAATTCCGTTGCCGAAGACTGGGATGGAAACCTGCTTGTCTCGTTCAGACACCTGAACGCCGTGTATAAAATCAATCGGCTCAACGGGCAGATCATGTGGGAGTTGGGTGGAAAAAACAGCTCTTTTGCTTTCCCGAACGACCCGGGATTCAGCGGACAACACGATGTGCGACGACTGCCAAATGGAAATATTTCAGTGTTTGACAACGCGAACATGGCGGCCTTCCCCCAAATATCGAGGGCTGTGGAATACAGTATAGATACCGTGAATTGGGTGGCCAAAAAGGTGTGGGAATATAAATACAGTCCCGGCTTTTTAGGTTCGGCAATGGGCAATCACCAGACGACGGAAGACCGGAATCACCTGATCAATTACGGGCTCGACTTCAGGCCAAATCCGAGTTTTGTTCTGACCGATGATGCAGGTAATCTGTTATCTGAATTATTTTTTCAGGATTCGAGTATGAGTTACCGGTCCACAATTTCCGATATTCCGTTTAACGATTTCGAACGCCCCGCCATCACTTGCACACAAAACGGGAACAATATCATCTTGTCCGCACCAACGGGGTACGATCAATATGAATGGTCAACCGGCGCTCAAATGTCGAGTATAACGATCAGTAATACAGGCACATATCAGGTTTGGGTCAATCACGGAGCGGGCATGATCGGATCAGAACCGTTTTCGATCAGCAATTTGCAAAACGCCTGTCCGGTTAGCGGTGTCGAAACGGCGGAGCCACCACAGGAGCAAATAATTTCGGGATATTTCGACCTTTCAGGGCGGAAAATAACGCATCCTTTGGCCGGGTACTGGTACCTCGTCCGTTACGAAAGCGGCAAATCGAAATTGCTTTTTTGGAAAGGTTGATTCAATTTTCTCACTTGCCTCCCAATCGCGCCACCTTATCGAGATAGGGTTTTCCTTTTTCAGGCTGACCCATATCTCTGTAACCCAGAGCGATATAATTCAGCAATGTCACGTTCTCAGGGTCGTATTTCAGGGCTTCCTCCCACTGCTCGATGGCTGCGGGGAAGTTTTTTTTCATGGCCATCACAGCTCCGAGATTGCGACGGGCATCCACAAAGCGCGGGTCGGATTTTATCGACTGGCGGTACACTTCTTCCGCTTTGTCCAATTGGTTGCGAAGGAAATATATGTACCCCATATTGGACAATACCTTTGCGTCGCCGGGGCGATATTCCAGCGATTTTTGGTAATCATTGAAGGCCTGGTCGTATTTTTTCAGGCGAAAGTAAGCCAGTCCGCGGCTGCCGTAAGCATCGTGGTATTGCGGATACAACAGAATCGCCTTGGTATAGCGTTCGATGCCTTTAAAAACCTGGATGGAGTCGGTCACGGTACTTGCTTTTTCGTCGATGCCTTTTTTGGCTTCTTCGAGGCCCATGTGGTAATTCAATTTGGCGCCGTTCGGTGATGTCACAATATCGGCGGCGTAAAGCGTCCCGCTGTCTTTCCACGCGGGGTTCCGGAGGAACGTCAACAGGGAATAAATCACGAGCAATACGGCTGTTGTGCCCCATACAAGGACTCCCTTGCCATTGGGGTTCCATATTTGCCCCGCATCGTCAATTTTAAATATTTTGACGATAAAATAGGCCAGCATAAAGGAAAAACCAAGCGAAGGGGTGTAAAGCAAGCGCTCTCCGTAGGAAGTGCCTATGGTAATGATCACATTGCTGAACAGCGAAAACGTGATAAGGTAGAAAAGGATGGCAAATGACAGGAAGTGCTTCTTTGCAAGGTTCATGAGCGCCCAAACAAACATACTCGCATACAACAGAAAACCCAGCAAGGCGCGCCAGTCGGCAAAGGTCACCGCCTTCATTTGCGGATATCCCATGTCATGTACAAGGGGGTGAGGCCAGACGAGCGTCCAAAAGTATCGTCCGCACATCATAAATGCGGAAGCGAGTTTTTCAGCGGGGTTGGCTGCGCCTACGATAAAGTTGTCCAGTACGGAAAATATTTCTTCGCCCGGTTGGGACGAAATAACCTTGTAACGTGCGACCAGAAACAGAACAGCCGGAATCAACATGAAAGCGGTTATGCGAATACTCTTTTTAGCCGTTTGATCCGAAAAAAACCAGATCGTCAGAGGGATGATAGCGAGGAAAGTAATGGCGCTTTCTTTGGAAAACTGAGCCAGTCCATACGATAAAACCGCGAGGGCCAGCCATGCTCCATTGTCCCGCTCCATATACCGCCAGATACTATACAAGGAGACGGTGCAGAACATCAATGACATGATTTCATCCAGGCTTTTAATATTCGCTACGACCTCCGTGTGCACCGGGTGTGCCATAAAAATGAGAACCGCCAGCGCAGTCAGTACGGGCGGATAACTGGCCAGAATACGACGCCAGGTAATCCAAAGCAGGGCGCCCGTGCCGGCATACATCAGTATATTGAGCCAGTGGCCTATAGCAGGATTGTCGGGCGATATCTGCCATTCGATGGCGAATATCGTAAGCGCAAGCGGGCGATACAACGAGCCCGGGCTGTTCCAGGATCCGTAGCGATATTCCTTGGAAAATATCAGATCGAGGTTTTTCAATCCGCCTTTTACGACCCAGTTGTCCTTGATACTTGAAAAATCGTCGAGACAGTAATCGTATCCGGAAGTAACGTAGTAAAGTACGAGGCCGAGTATCGCAGCAAGCAGACCCACCTGCCAGGCGCCGGGTATTGTAGACATGTAATTGCCAGCGCCGGCGCTCCGGGGTCGGGGCGTAACAGGAGGGGCCGATTTTTTTTGAACGGGGCTGGAGGCGGGCTTGGCCGATTTTCGCTTAGACATGGCAAATTATCCTTCGTAAATAACTTGGGACGAAGGTAGCGAAAAACCGATTTTTACATCAACCGTACAACTCGTAATGAATTTGGGAACGATCATAGCCCATTTTTACCAGTAGATTGGCCACTGCCTCGTCAATCATGTTACTCCAGCCACAAATAAAGAAATCCACATCGGGGCGAACCGCGCTGTAGTGTTCCATATATATCTGGTGTACATATCCCCGGTAACCCGGCCAGTCAGGCTGACGCGACAGGGCAATATCATATCGAAACCCGGGCATTGTACGTACAAGTTCCTCAAATTCAGCGCGATACAAAATACTGTTTTCCTCGCGTGCGCCAAAGATCAGGTGAATATTCCGATGCGGTCGGCCGTTGTTTTTCAAATCCTGGAGCATACTCCTGAACGGCACCACGCCCGTACCCGTGCAAACAAGAACGAGGTCTTTTTCGATCTTATCCGGTAGTACGAATGCACCGTCCGGCCCTTTAAAACGCAGTTCCGAGCCGGGAGCGACATCTTCGAACAAGTATTTCGTTCCGATTCCGTCGTCTGACTTTACAATGCATAATTCCAGTACATTGGAGCCATCGGGTGCGTTGGCTATAGAGTAGCTGCGCCAGCGCTGTATCCGTTTGTCTCCAATAGGAAGATCCATCGTGACAAATTGCCCCGCTTTAAAGTCGAAGGTATTTTGTTCCGGCATTTCCAGCCAGAATTGCTTCACATTGGGGGCGATGGGCTCCATCTTTTTCACCAGTCCGTTGTACCAAATGGTAGGCATTTGCTTTTTTTTGACAACCATAACAACGGAGCAGGCAAGCGGTTTAAACGAATTTGCTCATAAACAAAAGCGGTGGCACGACCGTAAGGCCATACCACCGCTTTTATTGCGCAAAATTGCCGCTTACTTCTTGTCCTGCTTGGAAAATACTTTTTTCAGAAGATCGGAGTTGCGCTGGCTAACATCCGTCCGAATGCTCTTTTCTTTTTTCTCCACCAGGCTGAACAGCCCGCCCAGCGCTTTGGTGGTCACGTGATCGTCGAGTTCCGGGTTGGTTTGGGTCACCAAAGGCAATTTGTTATACGCTGTTACGGCACTGCGCCAGTATTCGCGCGCATTTACCTTGTCGAGCGAAGTCTGGATAACCGGCTTGAATTCGTCGTACAAAGATTGATAGGTCGTTTTTTCGAGGTAACGCGTGGCGGCGTCCTGGTTGCCCATGAGAATGTTCATTGCATCTTTGAACGTCATTTTTTTAATGGCTGAAACGAAAATGGGCTTTGCTTTGGTTGCAGCATCTTCAGCGGCGCGATTCATACGTTCGGTCAGGTCGGACTCAATATTGGTGAATCCGGGTACCGATTTGAGTTTGCTCACCACTTTTTGAGCCTCTTCAGGTATGAGTATTTTGTACGGGCTTTTAAAATAGCCATCTTTCGCGGAGAGAAAATCCACCGCTTCGCCAATACCGTTATTCAGGGCTTCTTTCAGGCCGTTGCCTGCTTCATCCTGGGTAAGATCGCCGCCTTTGATACCCACGGCTTTTTCTGCTTTTTTAATAAGACCGTCCAGTTGAGCCTGGGCAAGTTGTACGCTCAGGAGGGCGATCGAGAGGAGTAGTGCTTTCTTGATCATATAAAAATGTGTTTATAATGGTTCGCCTTTAAACGCTGAAGGTGCTGAAATGGCTACAAAAAGTACGCGGGATTAGGGAATTTTTAACAGCCGCGCCGGAAATGCATACCGGAAAACTTGTTACAGCGGCCTGTTGGTAACCGGAGCGGATTTGTTTTAAAATAACCGCTATTAAACCCCTGCGAGAACTGAATTCGCAGAATCTTGTTGGGTATTTCGGGTTGGCAAATATACAAGCGCTTCATTTTCTTTCTGTTGGCTGTCGAAACAGAATGTTTAATAAGGTTATAAACAATTATAATTATCAATATTTATAAATATTTAACAATCAAATACTAAACCTGCAAAACTCCATGCCTGATATTGTTAGTAATACACCGGGTTCTCAACGTGTTTCCACATATTGTGCGGGGGTTTTGCCAGATTTGGCCCGACCTCGTCATGATGTGTGCATATCTGCCCGTTTCACACACACACGTTCACACAACCCGGATCAGTGAAAAGACAAACACCCTGTTTTTCAACAAATGAAGTGCGGGGTGTGGAAAACTCCGCAAGAAGTTGATTTAAAAGCCCGGTGTTCGTGGATAAGATGTGCATGAAACTGGTAACTGCTCTTAATCGGAGTGGTCACATTTTCAGTTACGCGGTTTTCCACAAACTAACACCACTGATGATGGCCGCAGGCAAGAGAATTTATACTTATTAAAATCTATTAAGGGTAACAGAAATGCGGAAAAGTAATCGCCGGAAGGGTTCTACTTTTGTTTGTTTTTAAAAGCGATTCAATCTATGATTTGGAAACTTCGGTTCACGGATGACATGCAAATTTCCCGGGTGGTCAGGATTTGGCTGATCACGGGGCTTGTTATGATCTTTATGCAGATCATTATCGGCGGCATCACGCGTCTTACGGG
>JAKOXM010000792.1 GCA_029781095.1 Bacteroidota bacterium | reverse complement strand
CGGGTAGTAGGCCAGGATCGGGCTTTATGCGCCATAGCGGAAGCGGTGCGCGAAAGCCGGGCCGGACTCAACCGCGCCAAACAACCCGTCGGCTCGTTCATGCTGCTGGGGCCGACTGGTACCGGCAAAACCGAACTGGCCAAGGCACTCGCAGAGCAATTATTCGATCATGAACGGGCTTTGGTGCGCTTCGACATGTCTGAATTCAGGGAAGAGCACGCCGCTGCACGGCTGTATGGCGCACCGCCCGGTTATGTGGGGCATGAGGAAGGCGGGCAACTCGTCAATGTAATCCGCCGGCAGCCTTATTCCGTGCTGTTGTTCGATGAAATCGAAAAGGCCCATCCGAAGATATTTGATGTATTTCTGCAGATCCTCGATGAGGGCCGCATGACCGATGGATTGGGGCGCGAAGGCGATTTCTCAAATGCACTGATCCTGTTCACTTCCAACCTCGAGGCCGACTGGATTACGCAGCACCACAGAAGCGGAATCCCTGTTTCCACTACAGACCTCGGCGAGCGTCTGACCGGTCGTTTTCGACCCGAATTTATCGCGCGTATCACCGAACTCGTGCCTTTTGCGCCTATTGACGAAATGGCGGCAACGCAGATTCTCGATCTCCAACTGGCCGAGTTGATCCATACGCTCCGTCAACAACATATTACCCTTGAAGTAAGTAGCGAAGCGCGTGCGGCCCTTGTGGAAGAAGGTTTTTCACCGACCCTCGGCGCCCGCCCCTTGCAAGCGGTCATACGCAACCGTATCCGGCGTCCCGCAGCCCGGCTGATGCTGGAAAATACTTTAACCGCAGAAGATACACTCTGCCTGGGAAAGGATATGCTTTTCGAGGTTTTCAGGTCGGGCAAACACATTTTATAAAAAAACAACAAATAACCTGATAAGGCCTGCCCCGCTGAAAACTCATTAGAGAAATTGCTTCAAACTTCAATCGTTCAACTTTAAAATTAAAAGGTATGTTCAATTATGATGTTGGTATCGGCGGACAGGAAAATCCGCATAACAAGGGGGCCAGGGAGAATATCTATCCTTTGCCGGACAACCGGACCTTGTTCATAGAACAGTTCACCGACGAACTGCCCTCGGAGCCGAAAATGGAATACAACTGTTCCAAAATCGAAGAAGTGTTTGCCCATTATCAGCCGAAATTATTCATCAACCTGCTCGATGAGCAGGGGCAGACTATTGCCGAGCAATTCCAATACAAGAATCTCGGCGATTTTCACCCGGTCCAACTGATCAAACGTAGCGTTTTTTTGCAAACGCTGGAAGAAAGTAAGGAAAATTACGAAAGTTTTAAATCCAGTCTGCTGAAAAACCGGGTTCTTCAGGCCATCCTCGCCGACCCCGAATTGAAAGAAGCCTATCTGACCGTGATCGATTCGATTATCGAAGAACTGGAAGCATCACAGGCTGCCTGATATCCATTTACTGACATAAAAAATCTGACAATCATGAGTGCTATGCAAGCCATAGGGGCGGTGCAGGCCATGCCTCCCCGTGCCCGCGATAAACAAAAATACACCCTCCAGCAAGCGCTGGACATCCTGCTCAAGGCCAAAACGGGCGGTTTCGCCGCAATCGCCACATCGGTCACCGGCGCCGACAAACTGGATACCGCGAAGGCCGTCACCCGCAACATGTTCCTTACGGAAGACAGGTATGCGGAGGCCCGTCGACAGTTGCGCAACCGCCTTTCGACCTGGCGCGAGCTACTGACCCGTTTCGACAATGCTGCCGACATGGCAGAGTACAGCGGTGAAACGGCGCAAAAATCCAAGTCCCTGTTGTTGAGCAACCTGCGCGAAGCCGTTAAGGCCGGTAAAAATCTGGAACGCGCCTACCGCAACGCTGACTTGTTTTTTAAAAACACCGGTAAAACGGCCGTGCGCAACCTCACACTGCTGAATGCCAGCGCCGAACAACTGCGCGATATGTCCTCCCAGGTTTTTATCCATGCTGTGCGCGATGAACTGACGGCCAAGTTCGACAAACTTGACCTTCGTGAAAATTATTCCCTGCTCCATGTGCCAGGCTACCTTGGCAGTAAAGCGGTCGTAAACTATTGGGCGGAATTTGCTCACAGAAACAAGGTGTTCCTCATTACCGACTACCGCGATTTCGACGATGCCGTGGAATCCTATGAAGCTTTCTGCGACGAAAACCTCGCTACTGCCGACGCCCAGCTCTCGAATGTCATTATGACCTGCAATTACCTGCTGGGACGTAAAGCCTATCGCGACGAACCTGTGGGAAACACCAGCGAAGCGCCTAAAGACTGGCGTGAAGTGCTTGGTGAAGACGACGCCTTGTGGATCGGTGCAGCCGGCGCCTTGACAGGCCGGATATACCGGCTCAATATGGCCCAGGTGGCTGCAGGTAAAAAATGGGGACAGTTTCAGGGAGTGCAAACCACCCGGTTCGAGATTGCCAAAAGCCAACTTTCAGAAATGGTGAAAGCCAACATGGTACCCATGGTATTCGAATGGAAACAAGTGAGTGCGTTCTCCGACCGCACCCTGTTCACCGGCGAACCCGTCGGTATGCAGACCTACTCCGTGGTGCGTGTTTTCGATTGGGTAATGAAAGTCCTGATAGATTTCGGCAACCGGATTTACGGAGAAAATTTTACTGATTTCCAGATTGAAACCGTGCTCCGCCCCCAGGTTGTTCGCTTTCTCGATAAACTGCAATACGAATGGCGATTTATTAAGGGTTGGGATAAGCTGGTTATCCGGCGCAATCCGAAAAACACGAAGCAAATACTGCTTTTTGTACACCTCGATCCGCTCTGGCCGACCGAAACGCTGCTCATTACCCTTGAAGGAATGGAGGGAGAAGACGGCGAATCGGCCAAATACCAGATCGACGTAAAGACCCAATCCAGAAAATAAACAGGTGTCCAAATTAAAACACCACGACGATACAAAACACACAAAAATTTTATTATCAATCAATTACGTCGTGATGCTAATTTGTTTTGCCCACTTAACTAATATTATTCGTTCACCAAAATAATGTTTAACCATGCCACGCGCAACCTTGAATATTGACGGCCATCCGGCCGATCTGGAATTGCTGCAGGAGCAGCACAACCTTTTCCGTCAAACCGATGCCACGGGCCGCCCTGCGGTTGAAGTGCTCGGCGGTGAAATCCATTTAAGTTTCTACTCCACCGACGATAACTCTTTCTTCGAATGGATGGCCATGCCCCAGGTGCTTAAAAGCGGCACCATCACATTCTATCGTGACAATCAGGTAGACGCCGTATTGCGCACCCTCGAATTCGAGGATGCCTACCTCATCGGCTTCAGCGAATCGATCAGTGCAACCGGCGCGCAAAACATGACCATGTCACTCATCCTGACAGCCCGCCGTATCACGATGGGTCAAGCACACGTAGAAAAGAGGTGGCCCGCCGGTAGATAATGCCAAATGAAAGGGAATGAATTGGTTGAAACCGCTCCGTGAACGAATTCAGCCAATTCTTCCCATTCAACCAATTCTTCCAGTTTCAACAATTTAAGCATATCATGGGACGACTTGTCAATATCCGTATTTCTCTCGGCAAACAGGAATGGACAGCCGTATCGCACTTGTCCATCGTGCAAAGCCCGGACAGCCACAGCCGAATCGACCTGCGGGTGCAGGCGCCTGGTGAGCACCCCGATCTGCTCCGGCAGATAACGGGCGACTGGCTCGGCCGCACCTTAAGTATCGCTATAGAAGCACGTGACAACCACGGAGGCAGCAACCGTTTCCGGGGTGTGGTAACAGAAACCGGTGTGGCACGCGGGTATGCCGGAGAACTGGATTGCCTGATCACCGCATACAGCCCCGGCCTGCTGCTCGACGGAGTGCCTCGTTGCCGGTCGTTTTCAGAAAAAACGCTCGAAGAAATTGTGCGGGCAGTGGTAAAGCCCTACGGTAATGTTGCCATGCAGGTGCAGGTGCAACACAACCCGGCAATTCCCTATGCAGTACAGTACCGCGAAACGGACTGGCAGTTCCTCGCACGCCTGGCCGACACCTATGGCGAGTGGCTGTACGACGACGGGGAAGCCCTTCATTTCGGCCGAAACCCTGAAAGCAGTGCCCTGGATATCCGATTCGGACACGATCTGGAATGGTTTTCCAACACCGCTGCCGCCCGCCCGCTCGGTTTTTCCCGGCAGTCATACGACTACGCCGCCCATATGATGCGTGAAATTTCGTCCAATGGAACCGAAACGCATATAACCGGAGCACCCATCTACGACCTCGCCGGC
>JAKOXM010000791.1 GCA_029781095.1 Bacteroidota bacterium | reverse complement strand
CCATTTTTCGGCCAAGGCGGATTGTCACATTCTTTTTTTCGCCGTTTTTCCAGACGAGCAATTCGATTGTTTCGCCGGGTTTCCTGTTTTGCATTATGCTTTCAAGGTTTTGAATATCAGCATTTTGCCCATTTGCCGCCGAAATGATATCCCTTGGACGGAGGCCTGCCTGCCAGGCAGGTGACTCCCAGTCGACGGATGCGAGCACGACGGTGTCTCCCTTGACTTTCGTCTGAATGCCCGACCAGCCACCCGGCAATTCCTGTTTCGTCGTATCGACGTCAAGCCCTGCAAAACCAAAATATTTTTTGTAGTTCAACTCCTTCGTGGTCGACACATATTCAAAAACTTCCGCCAGCGATGAAGCCGCCGTTTGCTCGCATTCGCGCCTGAATTCGTCTTCCGTCAATCCCCGCTTTTTTTTCCGGTAATACTTGTTGTACAGGGACCGCATGACGTCGTCGAGCGATTTCCGGTTATCCGTGGCATGCCGGATGGCGAAATCGAGCATCATTCCCACGACGGCAAAATCAGCAAGGCAGCAAAAAATGCATATAACCATATGTTTTTACAGGGAAAAAGACGGATTATTATGGTCTTTATCTTCATTGCGCTAAAATAAAACAGGTATGATGAAACGCAGAACATTTATCAAACAGGCTGCGGCCGGTACGGCAGCAGCAGCCCTTTATACTTCGGGATTTCCCTCGGTTCTATTTAAAAAGAAAAAGGACCGCCTCGGAGTCGCCCTTGTCGGGCTGGGTTATTACAGTACAGATCTGCTGGCGCCCGCGCTTCAGTTGACACAGCACTGCTACCTCGCCGGCATCGTGACAGGCACGCCGGAAAAAGCCGAACGCTGGCAGAAAAAATATAGACTCCCCGAAAAGAACATCTATAACTACGATAACTTCGACCGGATCGCCGACAATCCGGATATCGACGTGGTGTATGTGGTATTGCCGCCCGTGCTGCATAAAGAATACACCATTCGCGCTGCGGGCGCCGGCAAACACGTCTGGTGCGAAAAGCCGATGGCCATGACAGCCGCGGAATGTGAGGCTATGATCAAGGCGTGCAGCGACAACAAAAAGAAACTCGCCATCGGATACCGTATGCAGCACGAACCCAATACGCAGGAAATCATTGGTTACGGCCGGAATAAAACCTTTGGCAAAGTCAAACTGGTAACGGTAGCGGCCGGTTATTTCGACGCCCGCACCGATCACTGGAAGCAGAAGCGAAGCATGGGCGGCGGCGCCATGTTCGATATGGGCGTTTATTCGCTCAACGCCTCGCGCTATGTGACAGGTGAAGAACCCCTCGCGGTACTGGCACAGGAACAAACCACCCGACCCGAAATTTACTCGCAAGCCGACGAGACTACGCTCTTCCAACTCGAATTCCCTTCCGGGGCACTGGCCAATTGCGCCACCAGCCTCGGCATGAATATGAATTACCTGTACGTGACGGCAGAAAACGGCTGGTACAAACTCGAACCATTCCAGTCATACAGCGGCGTGCAGGGTACTGCAAGCAACGGGACGCTGCTCGATCACCAGATACCCAACGAGCAGGCAAAACAAATGGACGACGACGCCCTGGCCATAATCAACGACACGGCGCTGATTGTGCCCGGAGAAGAAGGGCTGCGCGATATCAAAGTAGTGGAGGCGATCCACCGCTCAGACACGGAAGGAAAAAGAGTGCTGATCGGATAACAGTTTTTTTAAAATAAATAATTAAAAGTCAATTACTTACATAGGAAATGTCAGGCGCGCCCTAACCCAAGACCCGTGAGGCGCCTGCTTTAACCATCGGATGGCTGAAATCACAAGGATTCTCCCTTCAGGAAACCGATGATCTTGTCAACTTCCTGATTGGTCAGGTTGGCCCGCACCTGCATGTGCAGGCCGACGACTTCCCATTGATCTTTGTTATAGTGATCTTTGGGTGGCGCATTGTGGCATCTGTTGCAGTTTTCTCCCCACAATTGTGCGCCGCTTTCC
>JAKOXM010000786.1 GCA_029781095.1 Bacteroidota bacterium | reverse complement strand
GATTTCTTTCTTTATTACGAGGAACTGGACTGGTGCGAACGCATACGCCGGTCCGGGTTTTCGGTATGGCTCGAGCCGCGCGCCTGCGTGTACCACAAAGAAAGCCTTACGGTCTCCAAGCTCGGCGCCACGAAGACTTATTATCTCATCCGAAACCGCATCCTGTTCATGCGCCGCAATTTCAGCGGCTGGCAACGAAGCATTTTCTTTCTGTTCCTGGTTTTCGTAACAATCCCCAAAAACACACTGGGTTATTTATGGAAAGGCGAAAAACAAAACCTGGCCGCCTTTTTGGAGGGCGTTTGGTGGAATTTTTTCCCTTCCAAAAGCAATACTTTTGAGAAAGCGCCTTCCCTGCGCGGCATGGGCCGCCACGGGATGCCGGAAACCCTACCTTTGCAAATGAAAAAATGATGCAAGCCCTCCACACCCTTTACGTGATTATCGCCGAACTGTTTATAGCGGAACTGACCTTTCCGTTTATAACGGTCGTTATTGCTTATGTGCTGGGAAAGGAAAAGCTGGTTTCAAGGTATTTCCCGGAAAGGGATTTCGATTTTGCCTGCATTATCACCGCTTATAAAAATGTCGGCATAGCCGGGCCGCTGGTGGAGTCGCTTCTGCGCCAAACCCACGGCAATTTCACAATCTATCTCGTCGCAGATGATTGTCCGGATTTTGATTTTGGGGTACATGACGAGCGTTTTTTGCTGCTTCGCCCGGAAACGCCCCTGCGTCTCAAGATAAAAAGCATCATCCATGCAACCCGGCATTTTCGCCGGGAACACGAATACATTGTCGTTTTCGACGCTGATAATCTCGCGCATCCTAAATTTCTGGCAGAAATAAACCGGTACGCCAACGCAGACTATCGCTGCATACAGGGACAGCGCACGGCAAAAAATCTGGATACCACTTTTGCCGCGCTCGACAGTCTGGGCGAGCACTATAAAAATTACACAGAGCGCTACGTACCCCATATGCTGGGCTGCTCGGCGGTGATTAGCGGGTCGGGAATGGCGACGGAGACAGGGTTGTACAAAGCCTATCTCGACAGTCCGGAAATCGCGCAGGGCAAAGAGAAAGGCAAAAAGATGCTTCAGGAGGATAAAATCCTGCAAAATTTCGTGCTGCGGAAGGATAAAAAAATTGCCTATGCCCGACAGGCAATCGTATACGACGAAAAAGTGGACACCGGCGAGGCCGTGGAAACGCAGCGCAGCCGCTGGCTTTATTCCTATTTCCAAAATCTGCCCAATGCCACCGATCTTATTTGGCTGGGTGTTACACGATTCAGTTTCAATCAGTTGTAGTTCGGCCTGATCACATTTGCCATGCCCATGTTTATTCTGGTCGGCATGGGTGGGCTGCTGGTGCTGTTGGGTGTTTCGATCTCGCCGCACGGATCGGAAGCCATCATAGCGGCCATTTTCATTTTTGTTTTCAACATTCTCCTTTGCCTGAAACTCGATCACGCGCCCCCGCCAGTGTGGAAAGCTGTGCGAAGCGCTCCGAAATTTATCTGGCGTCAGTTGGTCGGGCTGCTGAAAATGGCCGATCCAAATAAAAACTTCATACATACCGAGCACAAAAAAATGGTATCGGTAGATGACGTGCTCGAAAAGTGAATCCGGCAAATCAAACGGACGCATGAAAGAACGGATCGCATCGATCGATTTTGCGAGGGGCTATGCCATTTTCACCATCGTATGCTACCATGCTCTGCAAAGAGCCGGTCTGCCGCCACTCTGGCAGCAGGCCATTGTGTTTGGCGGTACTGGCGTTCATCTTTTTTTCCTGTTATCGGGTTTCGGGCTGGAGCTGTCCGGTTCTTACCTGAAAGTTGGAGCGTTTTTCCGTCGCAGGCTGACAAAGGTGTGGCTTCCTTATGTGTTGGCATTGACAATCAGTCTGTTATCCGCAATTATTTTTCATCTTTTCCCCGACAGTTTCGAGGCCTGGCTGGCCGGCGCGGGCATGTACCAGATGTTTTCAGAGCGATATATCGAAAGTTTCGGGGGGCATTTCTGGTTTGTCAGCGCCATCCTTCAGTTTTATATAGCCTTTCCCGCGTTGTTGTGGCTAAAAAGAAGATTGGGAAACCGGAATTTTTTCCTGACTGCCCTAGCGCTGTCGGTCGTTTGGTGGCTGATCGTTTACACGGCGGGAAAAAGCCATTTACGGACCTGGAATAGTTTTTTTCTCCAGTTTTTGTGGGAATTCGCCCTCGGCATGGTGTTGGCCGACAGTTACAAAGGAGGCCGTTTGCAACTTTCTTCCATCCGGAAATGGTGGTGGCTGAGCCTGCCTGCCGGGCTGCTGTTCACCGGGGCTATGATCGTCATGGTGCTCAAGATGGGCGATGCGGGCAAGGTGTTCAACGACATACCTGCGCTGGGCGGATACGCGGCCTTTTGCCTGTTTGCATACGAGTGCAGCAAACGTTTTTTTCCTTTTATCCTGCGTTTTTTTCTTTGGGTGAGCGGCTTTTCCTACTCACTTTACCTTGTGCACGTGCTGGTACTGGAGGCATATCTGCAGTGGGCGGGCCGGGAAGGAATGCATGTGAATGTCCGGGTTTTATTACCTTTCGTTGTCCTCGCGCTCTTCGCCGGTTGGGCTTTCGAGCCGCTGAGCAAAAGATGGACGGGGCTTTTTGAATCAAAACGTCCGGCATGAAACGCTTTCTTATTTTTTCCCTCATTATCAATGTACTTCTGATATCGGGTATTTCCTATTCCGTCAACCGTATGGGCGGCTGGAGATATGCGTTTTACCGGCTGCGTTACGGCGAATCGGGCATGTATGCACACCGGAAATCGCTTTTCGAACGCATGCCCGACCGGCCCGGTGCCGTCGTTTTTCTCGGCGACAGCCAGATCGAGCAGGGTGAATGGCAGGAAATGTTCTACGATGTGCCCAACGTGCTCAACCGCGGCATCAATGGCGACAACGTCGATGGCGTGTGGGAAAGGCTGAATGAAATCATGCGGCACAAACCGGTAAAAATATTTCTGCTGGTCGGCGTGAACGATCTGTTTTGGGAAAAACCGATTCCCGATATTGAGACCCGATACCGGGAAATCGTGCAACGTATCAGGCGCGAACAACCTGACGCTCAACTTATTCTGCTGAGTATTTTGCCGCTCAACCGAAAGATCAGATCACTGCCTGCCGACAATGCAGCGGTGCAGGCTCTAAACGCGCGCATCGTTCAGATCGCACATGATTACGCAATGCCTTATGTAAACCTCTACGATCAGCTGACCGACGCAGCCGGTAACCTGTCCACACAGTTCACGACAGACGGGATACACCTGAACGGGTTGGGGTATCTGGTGTGGAAAAAACAGGTGGAGGAATATTTGAAATAAGCGGAAATGGTCTTCAACAGCCTCACGTTCCTGGTCTTTGCCGCCTCGTTCTTCCCTTTGTATTTCAGCACTCGGGGGCGTGTGCGTACATGGGTGTGCCTGTTGGCCAGTTACCTCTTTTACGGCTGGTGGGATTGGCGCTTTCTGACGCTCATCATTTTTTCCACGGTGATGGACTGGTGGTTCGGGCTCTGGATAAGCCACCTTGATTCTCCCGAAGAGACACGGTTACAGTGGGAAAACGGCAGTAAAACACTCCGCTTCTTTGGAAAAATTACCGAAAATGCCTCTAAAACGGCCTGGAGCCGAAAAACCGTTCTTGTTTTCAGTATGGTCATGAATCTGGGCATTCTGGGGTTTTTCAAATATTTTAACTTTTTTATTGAAAATTTTTCAGCACTGATTTCTTCCTTCGGGCTGAAGCCTTCGCTGACAACGCTGCACATTATTCTCCCGGTCGGCATTTCATTTTATACATTTCAAAGCATGTCGTATACCATCGATGTGTACCGGAAGCAAATTGGCCGGGAGCCATCGCTGCTGAAGTTCGCCACCTTTATTGCGCTATTTCCACAATTGGTAGCCGGGCCGATCGTCCGGGCAGCCGACCTGCTTCCTCAAATGGGTTCGGACAAAAAGTTTTCGTGGCTGCGGTTGCATTCAGGATTGGGGCGCATCCTGTGGGGATTTTTCAAAAAAGTGGCGATTGCCGATTCGCTAGCGCCTTTTGTAGACCAGGTATTTGCAGGACCCGAGACTTTCGGTTCCTTGCACCTGCTCATCGGGGTGGTGTTTTATTCCTTCCAGATTTACTGCGATTTTTCGGGCTATTCGGACATCGCCATCGGCCTGGCGCGGATCATGGGTTATCATTTTCCCGAAAATTTCAGGACACCCTATTTTTCGAGGAGTTTCAGCGAATTCTGGACGCGCTGGCACGTGTCGCTTTCTTCCTGGCTGCGCGATTACCTGTACATACCATTGGGCGGCAACCGGCACGGCCGGATTTATACATACAGGAACAGTATGCTTACCATGCTGCTCGGCGGGTTGTGGCACGGCGCCAACTGGGCATTTGTTTTCTGGGGATTTCTCCATGGCCTGTACCTGATCGCGCAACGTATATGTGCGCCCGGCTGGCAACGGATCGCACGCCTCTTTCATCTGCCGAAATATGCAACCGGAGCCGTCGAAATGGCCGCCGTGTATGCGCTTACCTTGATGGCCTGGGTCTTTTTCCGGAGCGGCAGCGTCGGTCTGGCAGGCGGAGACAGTTTTGCTACGGCTGGAAAGGTCATTTCGGGTATCGGGAGCATGGAAGGATTCCGGTTTGGCGCGGTGATCAACAAATTCCAGGTGATCAAGGGAATCTTGCTGATTGGCATTTTACTGATCGCAGAGACTACCAACACCCGCTTCCAATGGAATACGCTCCAGGTTCGGCGGCCGGAATGGCG
>JAKOXM010000785.1 GCA_029781095.1 Bacteroidota bacterium | reverse complement strand
CAGTAGACAACCTGGAAACTTTCGTGGATGATCAATACTGGCCGCTCGTGAAATACCGTGAACTGTTGTTCGTTCGGTAAGCAGTAACAGTATTTTTACAACAGCGGTATAACGCAAAACCGGGGGTGCCTGTCGCACTGCCCGGTTTTGTTTTATAAGTACCTCCTGGCGATGCGGGTTTAATCCACCATTGACAGACCGTGCCCCATTCATCAGATGACTCCGAGTCATCAGATGAATAACCGGTTACGTAGTGATGAGTGATAAACGATGGGTTTTCTATCGGAAACCAACCCACTCCATTCATCAGATGACTCCGAGTTATCAGATGAATAACCGGCTACGTAGTGATGAGTGATAAACAATGAGTTTTCAACCGGAAACCAATAAACATCCGAAGGATAATAGAAAAAACAAGGCGGCACGAATCAAACAAACGACAGGTAGTTGTTCCGGCGTTGTATATCCCGGAAGTTGTTTGAGGAGTGTGTTTGAAAATTTGTGTCTGTCTTCTTTTTTACCCCCTGCCCCTGAGGGGGAGTACATCACAAAAACCTAAATAATTGTTTTACTTTCAACGAGTTAAATGTTCAGCGAAATGTACTCCCCTTCAGGGGTCGGGGGTAAAAAAGGGGAATTGACACAGTTTTCCGAACGCCCTCTGTTTGAATTATTCTTGCCGTGTCAAAAAAGGCATCTTTTCGAGCCATAGTGCACTGTTTTAACAAGTAGCCCTGCTTACACCCCGAAAAACGTCTCCCCTGGCTTGAAAATCTACTCTTTTTGCCACCGGCAGAATAACTCAAACAACTTCTTATTTTTACAACATAATTCGCTCTGATGAAAATAACTGCGTTGATATTCACCCTTCTTTTGCCGGGTTTCGGATTATTGTTTGCTCAAATGCCTTCCGGTGTTCTTTCGGGCGATTCCCTGCCGGTGCATCCGGTAACCAAAATCACTTATGATTCCAGTTTCTACGAATTCGGCAAAGTGATGCAGGGAGCGATGGTACGGCACACCTTTCATTTTACAAACACCGGCAAGGAACCTTACCTGATCGAGGACGTGAAAACCACTTGCGGCTGTACCGTACCCGTATGGACCCGCGATACGATCGCTCCCGGCGGCACCGGGGAAGTTCATGTCGATTTCAATACCGGGGGAAAGTCCGGGCGGCAACTCAAAATCATTCGTGTGGTCGGGAATACGGAACCCGGGGAAATGATACTCCAGTTGTCGGGCGAAATAAAAATCCCCAAAAAGCGCAAAGCGAAGGGATAGCAGGGCACAAATGAGCCTGATCAATCCGGATAAAACAAATTTTCTATGCCATACAGCGAATCGGATACCCTTAGCCTCAAAAGGAAGGTAGATCATTACAAGGAGGTTTTGCAAAATACCCGTCACTACCGGGAACTTTGGAAAACGGGTTTGAAAAAAAATATTATCGAGAGCCTGGAAACGCTGGCCAAAGCGGCCGGGCTGGAATACGACATCGAAGAACGCGAAGAGATCGAGAACCTCGAAGCGGTGGTACTGACCCTCGGCCATTCGGAGAGCGGCCTCGGAGAGCCCGTCGGCAGCGATATGCGGCGCGACCTGATCAAACAAAACGGCTCGCTGGTATATCAGCAGCTGTTCAACGGAAAGGTCCTCGTGCTCATCAACTATCCCTTTATTGAAAAATACGGCCAGCCGCAGCCACCCAAAACCATCGCCATCTACCGTCCGCAAGAACTGAAGGAGCCTTATTACCTGCAGCACATGGTAACATTCGTGACCGATATCACAAGTTGGGAAGACTACGACGACGACGCTCCGGAGCCAAATCAGCGGATCGGGTTCAAAATGAATTTTGAGGATGGAGAAAAGTAGGTAAA
>JAKOXM010000784.1 GCA_029781095.1 Bacteroidota bacterium | reverse complement strand
TATTTTTTATCCCGTCCGCGTCGTTTTGGCAAATCGCTGACGGTCTCGACCTTGAAAGCCTTGTTTGAAGGGAAAAAGCATCTTTTCAAAGGGCTTGCCATTGCTGAAACATCCTACGATTGGCAAGAATATCCGGTCATTCATTTTGACTTGAACGGGTGGGAATTTTCGTCGCCGGAGAAGATGCAGGAGAGCCTGTGCGGCCTTGTGGCGGAATCTGCTGCAAAGCATGATCTTTCGCTAACAGCCACCAGCCCGGGTGGCATGTTTCGTGAATTGATTATAAAGCTGTCGGGCAAAGGGAAAGTGGTGATTCTGGTTGACGAATACGACAAGCCGATCCTGAACAATGCCGGGAAGCCCTGCGCCCAGGAAATTCTGGAAAAGCTGAAAACGTTTTATTCGGTCATCAAGGCATTTGAATCAAGCGAACGCTTTGTCCTGGTCACCGGTGTCAGCAAATTTTCACATGTTTCGATCTTTTCCGACTTGAACAATCTTAATGATATTTCCATGGATTATGACTATGCAACCATGTTCGGCTATACCCAGGAGGAATTCGAGACGAATTTTGCCGAATATATCGAGCAGGCAGTCACGACCCTGAAAACCACTCGTGAAAAGTTGCTTCATGACATAAAAGCGTGGTATGACGGATATCGTTTCCACGCGGAAGGCGATTCGGTTTACAATCCGGTCTCCCTGGCGCAGTTCTTCTTAAAGCGATGCGAATTCAACAACTATTGGTTCGATACTGGGACTCCTTCGTTTCTGATGGAACAAATCCGGAAGAGCAATTTTGACTTTGAAAACACCTTGGCGCACCCTGTCAGCAGCATGGCGTTCAAAGCGTTTGAAATAGACCGGATCGACCCGCTTTCCCTGCTTTTGCAAACCGGGTACCTGACAATTCAGTCGATGGAAATGAAATTCGACATGCCATGGTACTGGCTGGATTTTCCCAACAGGGAGGTGAGTGTCGCATTCAATACTTACCTTTTGAATGCCTATGTTGGCCAAAGTAAAAATGAGGTCAGCAATTTCTGTGGACGCTTGGCGGATGCAATGAGTCGAGGCGATGTTGAATCCCTGCGGAAAATCCTCGAGGCGTTCTTCGCTGGTTTACCCTATGATCTGCACCGGAAAGACGAAAATAATTTCCAGAATATTTTCTTTGCGTTATTCCGGTTGCTGGGCTATTATATCGAAGCGGAATCACGCACGAATAATGGACGGATTGATGCCGTAGTGAAAACCGGGCAATGGATTTACCTGTTTGAATTCAAGATCGACCGGAATGCCGCCGAGGCAATGTCGCAAATCAAGAATAAAGATTATCTTCGCAAGTATATGCAATCAGGGAAAAAAGTCTTCCTTATCGGCGCAAACTTCAGTTCGGAGGATGGACAGATTGCCGACTGGATTGTCGAAGAAGCGATAATGTAGATAGGGTGCAGGGTGCAGGTGGCAGGGTGCAGGGCAATACTCTTTACTTAATGCTTTGTAACCAAACAGACGACTCAACTCCGTAAAGCCGGACTTGTCGTCCTTGGCGGTTCAATGACGAGAAACCAACAGACCAAACCGCGATTCTGCGTGCCATTCCATCCGTCGAAGCAACAACCCCTATAAAAAAATCGTACTACTATCCTCAACTTCAGACAACTGAACCTCTGTGAAGTTGCACTGGCACTGTTTTGGTTTTTGCGATGATTCATTCAAGACCTGCTGATATTTATCCAGACGGTTTTTCGGCGCGGAGCGCCACACAAAAATAACCCCGGGTGAGGAAGCGCGGAGCGCGACGCAACCCGGGGTAAGGGACTCCCACAAAAACCGCGCCCGGAGGGCGCAACAACAAGTGGAAATGGACTCTTCCGGTTCGTCAAGGCTTCGACAAGACTGCGTTTGTGTCGCCCTCCGGGCGCTGATTCTTGGGTGCCGTCCACCCCCGGTTCCCTCGCCCTCCGGGCTCGGTCACCGGGGGTTATTATTGTGCAGCCCTACGGGCTAGAAAGTGCCACTGTATTTTCACAAGTCAAATTTCAACAATATAATTTTTCGGTCCACTTAAATTCTTGCTTATTAATCAGATAAAGAAAAAGTTACGCACGCTTTTTTGAACCTGAGGTTCAGTTATCTGAACTTGCACACTCGCTCGAGCCCAAAAAATGGAAAGGCCCCCGGAATCATCTTCCAGAGGCCTCGGCGTTTCCCTCAAGTATGTTTAATCCTTAACACCTCGAAGAAAACAGGAACCAGTAACAAGTACTGAACGGTTGATTATCGGGCGGGTCCGTCGTCCTCGTCCTCGCCGTTGCCGTTGCCGTTATCGACGTCATCGACGTTTATCCAAT
>JAKOXM010000781.1 GCA_029781095.1 Bacteroidota bacterium | reverse complement strand
CCGCCCGGATTCGGCCCTTCCGGTCGTTTCCGGACATTCCTCGGGCGGGCATAGCGGCGAATCGTAACATCTTAAAAACCAAAGTTCTTTATGCTTCCTGGTGCGTTATCACTTCTACGTTGGCCCTCCCTGCCCTATCGGCATGGACGACTGATCGGCCTGCGGGGAAAAGGGTCATGGCGTATTCCCATTTTTCAAGGCCATCGGATACGGCGGGGGTTACTTCTCCTTTTTGTGCGCGCTGGAGGTATATCTGGTATTGCGCCCGCACGGCTGGATATGCGTATGTCGTCCAGGTTCCGTTCTCTTTTTGGTATTTTATGCCGATGACCAGCCCGGTGTCGTCTCTGTGGGCTTGAATTTTTTGTTTAAACAGATTAGGCTTTTGTTTAAACAGTTCATCGTCTTCGGCTGCTATAACCGGCTCGTTTCGCGGCTCGATAGGGGACAGGAGCGCCTTTTCTGTCAGATTCTCCAGTTTTACGAAGTGGTCGCGGTCGAGGTGGCGGACAACAACGTCCGCATCTTTTACACCCCATACGAGCCGCAGGCGATTGCCTTCTTTTACGATGGGCGACATGGTATCGGTAAAGATGTAATCCTGGATCGCGTCGATCGGTTTGCCCGCTTGCAGGAGCCGGTCGCATTCGGCGAGTTGGGCGAGTACCATCCTGCGCCAGTAATCCAGCATTTCAGCATACGACGGGGTGGGGGCGGGCTGCTGACGTGCGGCGGCTCCTGCGGGCTGCGCCGCTGGTCCTGCGGGAGCCTCAGGCTTTCCCAGGGGGGCGGAGTTGTAGGAGCCGTTCATGGTTTTGGCTTTTTGCAGCTCCAGGTTGAACAGGTCCTCCGTTGGTTGCCAGCCGGGGTTTTTGGATGCGTAGGCGTAAAATTTCCGCAGCACTTTGTCCTGCGCTTCCTGGTCCGCTATCAGTTGTTCCATTTCACTGGGCTGCTGCTGCGAGGGTGGGGCAGGGAAGGTGTTGTATGTGCCGGGGCGAGCGATCACTGTGCCGTCGAAGGATTGGATGGCTTGTTTGGGCGACAGGGATCGGTGGATACCGACGCTGAACCGAAGCCACTGCCGCTTGAATGCGTCAGTGAGTGCCGTCCAGAGGACTTCGAATGCGTTGCCATGTGCATCGAGTACGGTGTAATTTCGGCGTGCGATGATGCCTGATTTCACGTTGATGCGCACTACCCGGTATGATAGCATCATAATGATGGCCAGGAGGCCGACACTGATGATCCAGGCGTATTTGTTCACATTGCCGAGTTGGGTAGTGTAACGGCTATTTTCGCTTGTGTTGTGGGTGTCAACCATAGCGAACGCTTGGTCGCGGCGTGCTCCTGCCGTTGTTTTGGCTGTTGTATAGGCATCCAGACTTTTTTCAAGTGCTGCTGCCTCGGCCGCAAGTACGGGAGCCAGTGCGGCATCACGCTGGCGTTCGAGTGCTGCGATGGCAGCGGATCGTTGGCGCCGCTCTTCGGTCGTTTCGGCACTGCGGTTGCGGGCGGATCTGATTTGGCGGTCGTAGGGCAGGGTGGCTGCTGCCTTTTTTTGTTTGTAGGTGGCCGCAATGGCGGCCTGGTCGTTTTTATACGATTGCTCAATGCTGGCCACTGTACTGGAGAAGTCGGACTGAATGTAGTCGGTTGCCTTGGTTTCAGGCGGCTTCACCTGGGCGGTAAGGAAACGCTGCACACCGTTGACCTCGGCAATGAGCAAGAGGAGGATGATCGCTACCGGCACGTAGATGGGGCTGTCTGTAAGCGGATCGTCGTCCAACTTATCGTACCAGAAGGTTTCCCATGTGGCCCGGAAAATGGTGTGCATTGCGAACAGCGAAAAACCGGCGAGCCAGGGTGCAAACCAGATGATGGAGGGCACGTTTTGGAACATCCAGGTGTAAATGGCGGTCCATGCCGCAAACGCGAGGAAGCCATGAGTGCACTGGAGTGCTGTGGTGGCCCACTTAAAAACGTTGCGCTCGCTGGCGTGTTTTGAGAAGTACCTGATTTGCTCCTCGGTTGTTGGTTGCGTCGTCACTGGTACAGATTGGTGTAATTTTTGGAAATCATTGGCTGAATCCATAATTTTGTAGCAGTTTAGAGGGCTTTGGGCGGTTTTTCCTTCTTTAGATAGCCGCCCGGCCCTCGGTTTACAAGTTGTGAATACTGCCCTGCATCGTTGGCGCGATGCGGGGTTTTTTGTTTTGGC
>JAKOXM010000769.1 GCA_029781095.1 Bacteroidota bacterium | reverse complement strand
CGCACGACCGACAATGGCGACGGCACGCGCACGTTCGAATGGTTTGTCCGGAACCCTATCAACAACTACGGCGTGAACGTCAATGTCGCCGACTATGCGCACTTTTCGGACACCTATCAGGGCGAAAAAGGCGCGCTGAGCCTCGATTACTACGTATTGCCTCAAAATCTGGACAAAGCAAAGGTTCAGTTCGAGCAGGTAAAAAGCATGTTGAAAGCCTTTGAATACTGGTTTGGCCCCTACCCTTTTTACGAAGACGGCTACAAACTGGTGGAAGTGCCCTACCTCGGCATGGAGCACCAGAGCTCGGTCACCTACGGCAATATGTACCGCAACGGCTACCTCGGCATGGATCTCTCGAAAACCGGCTGGGGCCTGAAATGGGACTTCATCATCGTGCATGAATCGGGGCACGAGTGGTTTGCCAACAACATCACCTACCGCGACATCGCGGACATGTGGATACACGAAAGTTTTACCAATTACAGCGAAGGGCTTTACACGGAGTTTTACTACGGCAAGGAAGCGGGCGCCGCCTACATCCGCGGCTGCCGGAATTTGATCGAAAACCGGAGCCCCATCGTCGGCTACTACAACGTGAATTCGGAAGGTTCTACCGACATGTACTACAAAGGCGGCAATATGCTCCACACCATCCGCCAGATCGTGGACGACGACGAAAAATGGCGCTCCATACTGCGTGGACTCAACCGCGATTTTTACCACCAGACAGTGGACGGCTCGCAAATAGAAGCCTATATCAGCGAGAAATCGGGCAAAAACCTGCAAAAGGTGTTCGATCAGTACCTGCGCAACACTTCCATCCCCTCACTGGAATACCGGATGAGCAAAGGCAAGGTGGAATACCGCTGGACCAATTGTATCGACGGTTTCGACATGCCCGTGAAGGTGACGCTTTCAAAAGGCAAATACTCGTTTATTTACCCGACCACCGAATGGAAAAGCAGCGATTGCAAACTGAAGAAGCGGGATACGTTTATGGTGGACGAGGATTTTTATGTGTTGTCACGGAGGTTTTAGTTGTGGCATGAATAAGGCGGTAAAATTGCTTTTGCAATTTTACCGCCTTATTCATGCCACAACTGTGTACGTCCGGTTATTGACATTGCTCCTGTTCGCGCACCAACCAAAACGCGCATACATTTACCACCTCCTTTTGACCAAAAAATCCCCCCGCCTCTGCAAAAGGGCAGCGTACTTTTGCTGCCGCACCAATGCTTTTTCCTGTACATGCAAGATTCCGATTTTCAGCAGCGCCTTGACGACCTGACGGCCCGTCACAAAGCGCTTGTTTCGCGAAAAAACCAGCCCATTCGCCCCGGCAACGGCATCTACGAGCGTTGGCAATTCCCCGTCGTCACGCCCGAACATACGCCGCTGTTCTGGCGCTACGACCTCGATCCTGCCAGCAATCCTTTTCTCATGGAACGCCTCGGCGTGAACGCCACGTTCAATTCCGGCGCCATGCTGTGGCAGGGAAAATACCTGCTTGTGGTCCGCGTGGAAGGCAACGACCGCAAATCGTTTTTCGCCATCGCCGAAAGCCCCAACGGCGTCGATAACTTCCGCTTTTGGGATTATCCAATGCGCCTGCCCGAAACGGCCGACCCCGACACCAACGTATATGACATGCGCCTCACGGCCCATGAAGACGGCTGGATTTACGGCCTTTTCTGCACCGAACGCAAGGACGCGACGCGTCCGCATGACACCACGGCTGCCGTGGCCGCCTGCGGCATCGCCCGCACCAAGGACCTGGTCGCCTGGGAGCGCCTGCCCGACCTGATCTCGCATGCGGGTCAGCAGCGCAACGTGGTACTGCACCCGGAATTCGTGAGCGGCAAATACGCCCTCTACACGCGCCCGCAGGACGGCTTCATCGAGGTTGGCAGCGGCGGCGGCATCGGCTGGGGCTTGTGCGACAGCATGGAACATGCCGAAGTGGACAACGAATCCATCATCGACGGCAAAATATACCACACCATCAAGGAAGTGAAAAACGGGCAGGGGCCTGTGCCGATCAAAACGCCGGAAGGCTGGCTGCACCTCGCACACGGCGTGCGCAACACCGCCGCAGGGCTGCGCTACGTGCTGTATATGTTCATGACCGACCTGCACGAACCCTGGCGCATCACGCACGCGCCGGGCGGCCATTTCATCGCCCCGGAAGGCGACGAACGCACAGGCGACGTGTCCAACGTGGTGTTTTCCAACGGCTGGATACGCAACGCACAGGACGAGGTATTCATCTATTACGGCTCGTCGGACACGCGCATGCACGTGGCGACGAGCACCGTTGCACAATTGCTTGATTATGTGAAAAATACGCCACCCGACGGACTTCGGTCCGCGGCAAGCGTCGAGCAGCGCTGCGACCTGATAGCAAAGAATCTGAAGATATTAAGCGAGTGATGAGTGATGAGTGATGAGTTGATCATTCATCGGATGACTACAGTCATCTGATGAATAAGCGAGTATTTATTTAATTGATTTTTAGTTTTTTATGTCAAAAAATTGATATTTTTAGACAATTCATCATTCATCATTCTCAATAAATCCGTCGTGTCCGTCGTGGTTTAAAAATTCTCACCCATGATCCAGGAATTAAAAAACGCTGCCCAGACAGAATTGCAGAACATCCTCGGCTGGTGGGCAGGCAATATGATCGACCACACCAGTGGCGGCTTTTTGGGCA
>JAKOXM010000739.1 GCA_029781095.1 Bacteroidota bacterium | reverse complement strand
TCAAAAACCCGAATCTCAAAAAGGATTTGTCCCACAAAAAGGACGCTGGCAGGTCGAACGTTCTTTCGCTTGGCTCAATTTCTTCCGAAGACTTGATAAAGACCATGAAAAAACCGTCCTCTCCGCTATCGCTTTTAATCAATTGGCTTTTATCGTTATCATTTTCGCAAATCTCAAATCCTGAATTTTAAAACATACTCTAAATAAATACGAATCGCCTGGTAGCCTGCAACGGTTATCAGGCGGTTTTTTTCTTATACTATATTATGCAGCCCGGGCATCAGCATGTTGTGCAGGATTTTTTCACGAACGGGAATGTAATTTGCTGTACAACTCGTTTTTTACTACATTTGAGGTGTCAATCTTTCAAATATGGACGAACTTATCCAACGCATCACCCTCAATCCTGAAGTTTGCAATGGGAAACCCACCATTCGCAATATGCGCTTCACGCTGGCACAAATGCTCGAACTGCTGGCTGCCGGGATGACTCAGGAAGAAATTTTGGAAGATTACCCGTATATCCAGCGAGAAGATATCCAGGCCTGCCTGTTGTACGCATCCAAAATGGCAAATGCGAAGTCTGTCATTGCATTTGCCGCCTGATGCAAGATGTTGAAATTCATTGTAGATACACACCTGCCGCCCGGTTTGGCCCGCTGGCTGACGAGCCGGGGATTTGAATCTACTCATCCATATTTTCTACCACAGGGCGAGCGGATGACGGATGTCGAAATTCGCCAGGTTGCAATGGAGGAAGATCGCATTATCGTCACCAAAGACAGCGATTTCTTCGATTATTACCTGCTGAAAGGAGTGCCGCCGAAAGTCCTGCTACTTGAATTTGGCAACATCGCCAACAAGAACCTTTTTACACAGTTTGAGTCGCACCTATCCCTGATCATACACGAATTTGAACAAGGCGGAGAGTTGTTACTGTTCAATTATGGCAAGATCACACGGTATTGACAAATTCACTCCTCCTCTCTTCTCGGCATCAGTATCTCGTTCAGGATTTTTTCGCGGACGGGTTGGAATTATCGAATCCAGTTTTCTCCTTCAAAAACCCATACCCCGCCGCCACAATATCCTTCATCAGGTCAACGCCGAGTTCGATGGAAGTCTGTAAGTCTTGCATAAGATGATCGGGATTTGAAACATCAGGTAAAGATAATAAAACCATCCCTGTCAAATAGGCGGCAGAGCAGACCGGTACGGCATTTACCGTATGTATGCTTAAAATCATTACGGCCTCCAATGAAAAACCCCGCATCTTTGTCCCGGAAAATATCGTCCGGCATGAAACTTCGCAAGGTCATCAGTTTCCAGCGCAAAATGCTGTGGGCGCTCTTTCTCGAAGGCAGGGAGACGCGGCAGATGCTGCAAGCCTTCCTGCGCGAAGGACGCGGGCGATTGCTGGTGTCTTTCAAGTCAAAAAACCCCTCGCCGGAAGAACTCAAAAAGGCTGTCGAGCAATTGAAGGACATCCCCCGTTTTCTGCCGTTTTTTATCATTGTAGTGGTGCCGGTC
>JAKOXM010000733.1 GCA_029781095.1 Bacteroidota bacterium | reverse complement strand
GGCAAGGTCGGGCGGCTTCGGGCAGGCGTACTGAGTCAGCGATACCCGCCGGCATTGCTGTTCTACCGGCTCTATGTCAGCAAGCGCCTGCTTTGGCAAAATAATTTTGAAAAGCCCCTTGAAAATTCGCTTTACGCTACATACGCTCTTCCGCTGGCAGGCCTGGAAATAACGGCCCGGACCCACCTGATCAATAACTATATGTACTATGACCAGGCAGGAGTGGCCGTTCAGACCACTTCTCCACTGCAGGTAGCCCAGTTTATAATAACCGAAAATATTGGCCTCGGCCCCATCCGGTTCGAAAATACGGTGGCCTTGCAACAGTCCAACCGCTCCGACGTGCTGCGTTTGCCGCGCTGGTTTACCAAAAACAGCCTGTATTTTTCCGGGAAACTGTTTCATAAGCGCCTCCAACTGGATGCAGGCGTCGATTTTCGCATGAACAGCGATTTCCGCCCCGATGGCTACCAGCCGGTCACCTGGCAATTTCATTTGCAAGACTCGCTGACGCAAAAATCGTATCCCTGGGTCGATGTCTTTGCGGCATTCAAAGTGCAGTCGTTCCGTTTTTTTGTTCGCTACGAAAACATGTCCACCATCTGGAACAAGACCGAGGTGGCGTACCAGACGGCACATTATCCACAGCCATTCGGCGCGCTGCGCTTCGGTATCGCATGGCGGTTTATGGACAGCAATGAAAAAGAGCCGGGCGCTACACCTTCCGGGCCGCCGCAGGGCGTCGGCTCCGGAGGCGGGTCAAGGGGAGGGCAGTGAATATTCTGCGTTTTCTATTTCCCTTTTATGATTCCTTCTATATCAGACAGTAATTTTTTTCCATCCTGCGAGAACTTTGCCGTGTAGGTGGGACTGTTCACCTGCACCATGATAAAGGAAAAATTATCGGCCAGTACCTCGTCCGGGTGGATGATGTACCCCGTATTGTCCTTGATCTGGCGGAAGAAATCGGGCAATTCGTTTATGTTCAGGGTGCTGCTGAAACCGTCGTCTTTGGTGATCACGTTCCATGCGCCGTTGCCATCCGGTTCAATCCGGAACAGGTTGAATTCCAGATAGCCGAAGAATTCGTTTTGCCCTTCTTTTGCTCCGACGCTGTTGGCATAAATGACCGGGATGGCCTCTATACGGGCATTATCGGCAGTTGTCAGGGTTATTTTTTGCGCAAAATCCACACCGTCGGGGTTGTACAGTACGCGTTCGGCGAGACCGGGCGGGATTTTTAAATGCTTTAACCCGATGCCTTCAAAACCGATCAACTGGTACAGTTGCTTGCTTTTTTCAGGATTAAGACGCGACCATACGTGGAAAAGTTCGTGGTACATGGTCGTCGTGAAAGCGTTGGTTTTCCGGGCTTCCAGTTCGTTGGCAGGTATGATGATGCAGTTTTCGCGGGTGTACCACACTCCGTCGCCGTAATGGCGGCCTTTGGTCTTGATCAGTTTGATCGTATCCGGGAAAATACCGGCACTCACGCTGCTTACTGTTTTAAAAACCTTTTTCATGACGCCTGCGGTGAATTCGGCATCTGCTGCACTGAAACCTTCCACGTCACTTTTTAAAAAATTGATATATTCCGGCAACATGCTTTCCCGGGTTTGACCGCCTGAAAGCGGTTTTTTCATCTGAATAGACATTTCTCCGGCGGTCACCAGTTCGAAATAACTGTCGCGATGGTCGTAGGTAATGGCGCGGGCGGCATCGGCGCTATCGAGTAAAAAAACGATATGTCCCGCATCGAGGCGAAGTTCGCGAACAGGCGTCTGCGCGTTGCAACTCAGGGCAATGGATAAAAACAGGAAACAAAAAAGGTGCTTCATCGGACAATCTGATTTGAAAGGTGAACTTTATGAGGTTGTCAAAGGTGGAAAATCCATGCGAAATACTGTGCCGCCTTGTTCACGACTTTCGACGGAAAGGACAATATGATGCAGGTTCAGGATACTTTTTACCAGTGAAAGGCCAATGCCGGTGCCCTTGATCTGCCGGTGTATGGCACTGCGAAAAAAAGGTTCGAAGATAAGCGCCATGTCTTCCGGGGGAATACCGGGGCCGTTATCCGCCACCTCCACGGTATGGGCGCCGTCGGGTCTGAACCGCGCCGTTACCTGGACGCGGTGATCGGGCGAGTATTTACAGCCGTTGTCCATCAGGTTGAGAATGGCGGTACGGAGCAGGGCTTCGTTGGCTCGCACGTTTAACAACTGCTCGTTGTCGGGCATCAGCCCGAAATCTAGGGCCATTTTGAAATGTTTCCGGCGTTTCAGCAATTGTTCTTTTGCCGACCATATCAATTCATCGAGGCGCACGGGAGAAAAAGTGACAGCCGTCGGTTCGTTGTAAATTCGGGCAAGCATCAGCAATTTTTCCTCCACGTCGCTCATGGCCCGAACATCGTCGAGCACGCTTTGCAGGGCCGTACGGTAGGCGCTGGCGTCGCGTTCACGCTGGAGCGCTACATCGAGCTGGGCGCGGACGGCCATCAGCGGGTTTTTGAGTTCGTGTGATACGTTGGAGAGAAACATGCGCTGCATGCGGAAAGCCTGCTCCACCCGGTCGAGCAGGCGGTTGAAGGTCTCGGCAAGGCGTCCCAGTTCATCGCGGTTGGGTCCGGTTGCCACCCGGTTGCTCAGGTCGGAAGGTTGTATCGCGTCGACTTCATTGATGATGTGCGACACCGGGGCAAGCGCTTGCCCGGCATAGTACCAGCCGGATGCCGCTATCGACGCCATGCCAATGATAAAACTGATAATCAGGATATTGCGCAGTTGTGTCAGCTCGGTTGGGTCACAAAATCCTTCCACTACCACTACATAGGGCCGGCCTTCGGTGTTGTTGACCACGCGCCCCAGGGCATACAGGTTATAATGCCGGAACCGGACCTTTCGCTGCGTGTAAATTTCCTGCAGGTTCTTGACTGACACCGGCGGCGCATCTGTTTGAACGGTAAAAATACGTTCGTAAGCGTCGTCAAAAATGCTGATGTTGTCCTGGTAGGGCAGAATGTCGTCATCGGGCGACAGCCATGTTGGCGGCAGCGGTTTTAGCAGCGCGGGGTTGCGCAAAGCCGTCTGCGCGGTCATTTCCGCCTTTGATTCCAGGCCGTTGAAGAAAGTTTCTTCGGTATTTTTTTTAAAAAGATAATAAACAGAGAACAATACCCCGGCCAGGATGCCTGCGGCAATCAGCAGAAACAGCAGCGTAAGTCGGGTGCGGATTTGCATGTCGAACGTTTATCGATGCGAATCACTGGTTGCAACGGGGATCGGCATGATTCATTTTTGTGCCGTTTCCCGCGCAAATCTGCGGGAAACTTTTTGAAGCATATGAAATGAGGGGTGTTATTTCCAGCCCCGGCTTAAATTATCGCTATCTGTTTTGCCAGATACTCCATTTCACGCCGGATATCGTCATTGCACAGGTTTCCGATGCTTCCTTCGTGCGTATGTTGCAATCCGGATGATGTATCAAACGCAAAGGCGCCCGATTCAATTTGGTCTCCCACCTGCCTGTACGCTTCCCGAAAGGGGATGCCCTGTCTTGCCAGTTCGTTGACAGCTTCCACACTGAACAGAAATCGATATTTTTCGTCCTGCAGGATGTTTTCGTTGACTTCTATGACCGAAAGGGCGTGCCGCATCATGTTGAAGCAGTTTTTCAGATCATGGATGGCGGGGAAAAGAACTTCTTTCGTGAGCTGCAGATCGCGGTGATAGCCGGACGGCAGGTTGCAGAGGAGTAGCGCCAGTTCGTTCGGGACTGCCTGTATGCGGTTGCACCGCCCGCGGACGAGTTCGAAGACATCGGGGTTTTTCTTGTGGGGCATAATGCTGCTGCCTGTTGTCAGTTCATCCGGGAAGCGGATGAAGTCAAAATTCTGACTGAGATACAGACATATATCCATAGCCATCCGGCCCAGGGTGGCAGCGAGGTTGGACAGCGCCTGGGCGACAATTTTTTCCGTCTTTCCCCGGCTCATCTGCGCATATACGGAGTTGAAATGCAGGGTGCCGAACCCCAGCAATTCGGTTGTCAGCCGGCGGTCGAGCGGGAAGGACGACCCGTAGCCCGCACCGCTGCCAAGCGGATTTTTATTGACGACGCGGAACGCGGCGACAAGGGTTTCCATATCATCGACGAGGCTTTCGGCGTAAGCTCCGAACCACAATCCGAATGACGAAGGCATGGCAATCTGCAGGTGGGTATAGCCGGGCAGCAGTTTGTCGCGATGCTGCTCACTGAGATCGAGCAGCAAACCAAAAAGATTGATCGCCAGTGTTTTGACTTCAAGCAATTCGGCGCGGAGGTACAGTTTGATATCCACCGCGACCTGGTCGTTTCGGCTTCGTCCTGCGTGGATCTTTTTGCCGGCGTCACCAATTCGGCGGGTTAGCAGCAGCTCTACCTGCGAATGCACATCTTCCACCCCAGGTTCTATCTCGAATTTACCTGCGCGGATATCCGCCAGGATGCGGTGCAGTTCTTCATGTATCGACGCGCGCTCGCCTGCGCCGAGCAATCCGGCTTTTTCAAGCATTTGGGTGTGCGCCAGCGACCCTGTAACGTCATGTTCCGCGAGTAGCAGGTCAAATTCCCTGTCGCGGCCAACCGTAAAGGATTCCACGAGCGAGTTGGAGGCGGTATTGCTTTTAGACCAGAGTTTCATGGTATTTTTCCAGTAGTTTGATATATAAATCGATGCCTTCCTCTATTTCCTTTAAATAGATAAATTCATCCGCTGTGTGGCTTCGGGCGCTGTCGCCCGGCCCCATTTTCAACGCCGGAAAGGGCATCAGCGCCTTGTCTGAGGTCGTCGGGGAGCCATAAGCCCTGCGTCCGAGCGCCAGGCCTGCCTGTACCAGCGGGTGCTCGGGCGGAATGATGCTCGGACGCATCCGCAGGCTGCGCGGGGTCACGCTGCACACTGTATGCGCCCGAATGGTGTCGAGCACCTGCTCAAAGGTATAGCGGTCGTTCACCCGGACATCTACGGTAAAATGGCATTCATCTGGCACGACATTGTGTTGCGACCCGGCCTGGATGACTGTCACGGTCATCTTTACCGGCCCCAAAAAATCCGACACTTTCCCGAACCGGTGGTTTTTAAACCATGCAATATCGGGCAATGCCTTGTAGATTGCGTTGTCGCCTTCTTCCCGTGCAGCGTGCCCCGATCTGCCCAAAGAGACGCAATCCAGCACCATCAACCCTTTCTCCGCAATCGCCATTTGCATTTGCGTCGGCTCCCCCACAATTGCAGCGTCGATATTGCCCAACCGGGGAAGAACAAGTTCCACGCCGTCTTTACCGGATATCTCCTCTTCGGCTGTGGCGGCATACATGATATTGAACGGCAAGCCCGTTTTGCCATAAAAGTGCAGAAAAGTTGCCAGAAGAGATACCAGGGCGCCACCCGCGTCATTGCTGCCCAAACCGTATAACTTCCCGTCGACGACGTCCGGCGAAAACGGATCGCGGGTATAACCCTGGTTGGGTTTTACGGTGTCGTGGTGTGAATTAAGCAGGATCGTCGGTTTTTCCGGGATAAAATGCAGGTTTTGCGCCCACACATTGTTTTTCAAACGTTGAGTAGGAACACCGCGATCTGATAGGAATTCATTCAAAATGACCGCACTTGCGCTCTCTTCCCTGCTTAAGGAAGGTGTGGCAACAAGCTGGCGAAGCAGGGAAATGGAATCTGCGACAAGTGTTTGTATGGTCAAATCTGATGTCATTGTGTGGGTTCAGTCTGCCAGGCTCCACGAGGCAAAGCCTCGCGTCAGCAGAGATTATAGTTCCACGAGGCTAAGCCTCGCGTTAGCCATTAAGTGCGATCAGGGTGCCGTTTTTGCCTTCCATTAATGCTTGTAGATGTTCGGCCTGCCCGATGACGACCCGGCTTACACCTTTACGAAGAGCCGCAAAAGCGTTGTCCAGTTTAGGGATCATGCCCCCTGTGATCAACTGCTGACTTTTCAATTGCCGGTATTTTTCAGCGTCCAGTACGGGTATCCGGGACTTCTCATCATGGATATCGAGCAGAACACCGCTCTTCTCAAAGCCGAAAATAAGGTTTACCGAGAAGGCCATGCTCAAAGCCTGCGCGATTTCCTGTGCTATGGTGTCGGCATTCGTATTGAGTAATTGCCCTGCCCCGTCGTGTGAAAGCGGCGCCACCACAGGCGTCAGTCCCTGCCCGATCCAGCGATCGAGAAGGGCAGTATTCACTGCATCCACGTCGCCGACCCAGCCGTAGTCGATCGAGGGATGCCGTCTTTTGTGCGCCCGGATGAGATCGCCGTCGGCTCCACAGACACCGAGGGCCGTACAACCCAGCGCATGCAGCTGCGCAACGATCTGTTTGTTCACCAAACCGCCGTACACCATCACTGCGATGCGCAATGTTTCGCTGTCCGTGATGCGCCGGCCATCCAGAATCTGCTGCGGAACATGCAGTTGTTCAGCGAGTTGTGTGGCAATTTTGCCGCCTCCGTGCACGAGTATCCTGGCGCCAGGCAGAGCGGCAAAACCGGCCAGAAACACCTCGAGGCGATCTTCGTCATCGATAATGTTGCCGCCAATTTTGACAACGGTAAGGGATAGTTTTTTCATTGTTGTTTATACATGAGTCCCGAATTTTTTAACGCTCGATTTTAATCGTGCGGAATACGAAAATCGCAGGATACTGAACCGTTTTAACGGTTTATGGAGCCTTGGCCAGGTATTTGAAAACGGTTGAAACCGTTGAAATATCAGCCCGTTTTGCTTTTCCACGATTAAACTTATGGGTTGAAAAATTCGCAATGAACGCGTGTTTTTTACATTGATAAAAATCTTTTCAGGATCGCCTGTGCGGCCCAGACCCGGTTGGCCGCCTGAGCCTGCACGAGGCTATGGCGACTGTCGAGTATTTCATCGCTCAACTCTACATTGCGGCGCACGGGCAGGCAATGCATCACGCGCGCATGGTTGGTAAGGCTCAAATGCCGTTCCGTTAGCATCCAGGATGGGTGATTGCCCGGCATTTTACCATAGCCCGTATAACTGCTCCAGTTCTTGACATATACAAAATCAGCGCCTTCCAGCGCTTTTTCCTGGTCATAATATATAGGCGCCTTGCCTGTAAACCTTGGATCGAGTTCGTATCCTTCCGGATGTGTAACGACAAAATCCACATCCGACCGGTTCATCCATTCAGCGAATGAATTGGCGACGGCCTGGGGCAGTGGTTTGATGTGCGGCGCCCAGGCAAGCACCACTTTCGGGCGATGTACGGGGCGGTGTTCGGCGATGGTAATGGCGTCGGCCAGACTTTGCAAAGGGTGGAGCGTGGCCGATTCGAGGCTGAGATAGGGCTTGTTGGCATAGCGCAAAAACTGGCGCATGATATGCTCGCTGTAGTCGTCGTCTCTGGAATGCAGCCCCGGAAAGCAACGGACGCCGATGACATCGCAATACGACCCCAAAACCGGGGCGGCGTCGCGGATGTGCTCCACGGTATTGCCGTTCATCACAACGCCATCTCCAAACTCGAGCGCCCAGGAATCCTTGTCGGCGTTGATGGTCACGACGTTCATGCCCAGATGTTGCGCGGCTATCTGAGTGCTTCCCCTGGTGCGCAGACGGGGATTGAGAAACACTAGTCCCCGGGGTTTGTTTCGGCCCAATT
>JAKOXM010000702.1 GCA_029781095.1 Bacteroidota bacterium | reverse complement strand
TACGCAGCCCGCCGCCTACCGCGACCTGAACAAGAACGGGAAAATGGATGTGTATGAAGACGCTTCCCAGCCTGTAGAAGCCCGTGTGAACGACCTGCTCGCCCAGATGAATTTGGAAGAAAAAGCAGGCATGATGTTCATCAACGGCATACTCATCAATGACGATGGCACCCTCGATCGCAAACCCGATGCAAAAGGCTTCGCTGCACGGCTGCCTACGGCGGCGGACTACATCAATGGAAGTAAAATGAATCATTTCAACTACTGGCAGGTACCAGGCACCAAAGCCATGGCCGAAGGCTACAACGCCATGCAGAAAATGGCCGAAAACACCCGCCTGGGCATACCGGTTACCATCGCTTCCGATCCGCGCAACTATTTCAGCAACAATATTTTCGCTATGGCGGCAGGCGGTTTTTCGCAGTGGCCCGAGCAACTCGGCCTCGCCGCCATCGGCGACGAAAAACTGACGCGTACTTTTGGAGACATGGCCAGGCAGGAGTATGTGTCCGTTGGAATTCGCGAGGCCTTGCACCCAATGGCCGACCTCGCCACCGAGCCGCGCTGGGCGCGCGTGAGCGGCACTTTCGGTGAAGACGCCAAACTATCGGCCCGCATGATAAAGGCCTATATCCTCGGTTTTCAGGGCGAACAGCTGGGACCGCAAAGTGTGGCCTGCATGACCAAGCACTTTTCCGGCGGCGGTCCGCAGAAAGAAGGCCTAGACCCGCATTTCGAGTTCCAGAAAGGGCAGGTGTATCCCGGCCATAATTTTAATTACCACCTTATCCCGTTCGAAGCGGCATTTGCCGTTCACACCGCTTCCATCATGCCCTACTACGGCGTTCCGACCGACCAGACGAGCGAAAACGTCGGCTTTTCTTATAATAAGGATATCATTACAAAACTGCTGAGAGAAAAGTACAAATACGACGGCGTGGTATGCACCGACTGGGGTCTGGTTACTGACGTCCAGATGGGACCGGGCATTGTCTGGCCCGCACGCGCCTGGGGCGTGGAAAAACTGAGCCGTGCAGAACGGGTGCAAAAGATCATAGAGGCCGGCTGCGACCAGTTTGGCGGCGAAAGCTGCCCCGAACTGGTGGTACAACTGGTGAATGAAGGGAAAGTAAGCGAAGCGCGACTCGACCAGTCTATCCGGCGCCTGCTGCGGCAGAAATTCGTGCTGGGGCTGTTCGATAACCCGTACATCGACGTGGAAAAAGCCTTGCAGACGGTAGGAAAGCCTGAATTCGTCAAAGCCGGCCAGGCTGCCCAGCGCCGTGCATTTACCCTGTTGAAAAACGACAAAAAGACGCTGCCGCTTAAAACGGGCAAGTTGAAAATATATGTGAGGAACCTTGACGCCAAAGTAGCGGCACAATACGGTCAGGTTGTTGACGATCCGAAAAAAGCGGATATCGCCATTTTGCGGATTAATACGCCGTGGTATCCGGTGGAAACGCAAAATCCCTTTGCAAGGGGCTTCCACCACGGTGATCTGGATTTTAAGGGCGCTGCAAAAGACAGTATCCTGCAGTTGCTCAACACTGTGCCGACCATTGTGGACATCTACCTCGATCGCCCTGCCGTAATTCCGGAGATTAACGCGAAAGCGAGGGCGTTGCTGGCCGATTATGGCGCGAGCGACGCGGCTTTGCTGGATGTGGTGTTCGGAAAAGCCAAACCCGAAGGCAAATTGCCGTTTGAATTGCCTTCTTCCATGGATGCAGTGCGCAAACAGAAAGAGGACGTGCCCTACGATTCCAAGAATCCTTTGTACCGGTTCGGATTCGGGCTGGGATATTGAGTTTCGAACTCAGTTACCACCCTTCGGCGGCCCCGACGGCTTGCCTTGTTGTCGCCCTTTCGAGTGCTTTTGGCCCCGGAAGGGCGCTTTTTTGCCATCTCTTTTGCCGCCACGGTTTTCACGGCGGGGCTGTTCTTCCGTGAGCGATTGCAGATAGGGCGGCAGGGGCAGTTTGGGGACTTCGTTTCCGATCAGTTTTTCGATCCGTTTGAAGCGCTGAAGGTCCGTGTGTGATACCAGTGTGAGGGCGGCGCCTTTGCGGGCTGCCCGGGCGGTGCGGCCGATGCGGTGCACATAATCTTCGGCGTCGCGGGGCACATCGTAATTGATCACCATATCGATACCGTCCACATCGATACCCCTGCTGAGTACATCGGTAGCGACAAGAATATTTACCTGCCGGTTGCGGAAGGCAAGCATGATTTGTTCGCGATCGGACTGCTCCAGGTCGCTGCTGATCATACCCGCATTAAAGCCTTTGGCCTTTAATTTTTGGTACAACTGTGCCACTACCTGCTTGGTGGAACTGAAAATGAGGATACACTGACCCGCAGTATCTTTCAATATTTCGGTGATGAGTGGAATTTTTTGCCGGTCGTTCAGCATGTAGGCGCTTTGGCTTACGCCTTCTGCGGGTTTGGACAACGCAATGCTTATCGTGACGGGGTTGTGCAGGAGGGTACGCGCAAGACGCATGACGCCCTGCGGCATGGTGGCAGAAAACAGCAGGCTCTGCCGTTTGGGATTGATCTTGTCGATAATTTTGGTAAGGTCAGGCATAAAACCCATATCGAGCATCCGGTCTGCTTCGTCCAGAACAAGAAAACGCAGGCGGGAAAAATCGGTGTAACCCATGTTCATATGCGCAATGAGACGTCCCGGAGTAGCGATGATGATGTCGGCGCCCCGTGTAAGCGCGTCCTTGCCGCGGGAAAAATCCTTGCCGCCGCCACCGCCATATATCGCAATGGACGACACGCCTGTAAAGTAGGAATAAGCTTCTACGGCCTGGTCGATCTGCATGGCCAGTTCGCGGGTCGGCACAATTACGAGCGCCTGGGTAAAGTCCGCTTCGCCGGAGTTCATGATCATATCGATGATCGGCAGCACAAAAGCGGCGGTTTTGCCGGTGCCCGTTTGTGCGACGCCGATAATATCTTTCCCTTCGAGTATCAATGGGATGGCCTGTTCCTGTATGGGTGTGGCTGTTGTAAAATTCAGGGCATCGATACCCTCCAGCAGGTCGGGGTGAAAGTTAAATTCAGTAAAATTCAATCGGATTGTGTTTTATAAACTTTGAATCGCCGTACAAAGATCGCAAATTTTGGCACAGTAACGCCAAACTCCGGTTGGCAGCCCGGCGTAACGCCAACCTCTGGTTGGCATGTAAGATGACTGCCAACCGGAGCTTGGCGTTACAGTTCCCACTTTTTCGTCCGGAAAAACCGCACGACGAGATAAAGCAACAGCCCGGCAGGCCCTGTCAGCATCGTCAGAACCAGGCTCGGGATGAGAAATACGTGCCCGATCTTGAGTTGCCGGGCGTCGTGTGTTTGCCAGGTGCCCACGAGGAGGCAAAAGGAAAGGTAGTTCAGCCATCCGGTGAGCAACATTTCTTTGCTTCGGAACAGGTTTTTAAATCCTTCCAGCGAAAGGAGGTTTCCCACGGCCTCTGCATCGGAGAGGTATAAAAATGTAAAAATAGCCGCAGCGATCAGCAAAACAATGGCCGAGCCGAAAGCAACCGGCTCCGTATATTGCCAGTTCGGTGCAAAGATCATGAGCACCCAGGGGATAAAGATCAGAATGCTGGCGTACCCGTAAAAATCATCGGCTGACATCACTTTTGAATTTTCAGGCTTAAATCGAGTGGTTGTGCGGAATGCGTAAGGGCGCCGGCAGAAACGTAGTTGACGCCGGTCTGGGCGTATTTGCGCACATTGAACAAGGTGATGCCGCCCGACGCTTCCGTTTCAAAACGGCCGTTGACAAAAGCAACCGCTTCGCGCAGGATCGGTATTTCAAAATTGTCGAACATAATGCGCGTAATACCCCCGATAGCCAGCAATTCTTCCAGTTCGACAAGGTTGCGCACCTCTACCGTGATGCCGAGGTTCAGACCTTTTTCCTTCTGATAGGTCTGCGCCCGTTCAACGGCATTCCGGATGCCTCCGGCCGCATCCACATGGTTGTCCTTGATCATCATCCAGTCATAGAGACCCCAGCGGTAGTTTTCGCATCCGCCGATCCGGACGGCCCATTTTTCCAGAAAACGGATCAGGGGCGTGGTTTTGCGCGTATCGAGGACTTTGACCGGCAAATCGCCTACCTCGAAAGCAAAGCGGCTGCTCAGCGTGGCAATGCCGCTCATGCGTTGCATGGTGTTGAGCAGCAGCCGTTCGGCCTGGAGCAATGCCCGGGTGTTGCCTTCCACTTCGAAACCGGTTTCGCCCCACAACACATCGGCGCCGTCCTGCTTGTGGACGGTTATTTGAACGCCCGGGTCGAGATGGCGCAAGATGTTTTCGGCCATTTCCACACCGGCGAGTACGCCGTAATCCTTGATTTTCAAAACGGCCCTGCTGCGGCTGTCGGCGGGTATGGTAGCGAGGGAAGTATGGTCGCCGTCGCGGACGTCTTCAAGGAGTCCGGCGACAATGAAATCGTGTATTTGCTGATCCGTTATTTGTTCTGGTCGCATGTTTGGTTGAGAATGTTTGAAAATGGTTGAGGGGGTTGAGAAGGGTTGAGATTAGTATGGGGTATCGGAATATTGAATATCCGGTTCGTGGATATCTTCCTTATTTTGGGAATAACTCTGGACAAGCCTGTTTATTTGAATGGTCAACTTTTCTACTTCCTGCCGGAGGTCCGTATACTGTTCATGCAGTAAATATTCCAGGTCGCGGCAGATGATCAACAGTTTTACAACTTCTACAGGTCTGCCATATGCTATTTCATAATAGCGCTTTTTTTCTCGATCACCAAAACGAGCGCTTCCTTCGGCAAGATTACAAGATATGGAGATGGCAGCCCTTCTGATTTGAGAAGTAATGCCAAATAACGCTTCTTTTGGAAAATTTTTGTTTTTTGAATACAAGGCCTCTGCGAATTGCCTCGACATCTGCCAAGCCGTTAATTTCTCGAAGGAATACACATAAGCCATAGATAAGTATTTTAGTTTGCCAAGCAGCCATCTTCTCAACCCCCTCAAATCAAATCAACCTTTCCATTTGATATTACATCCTCCCGAAGGGCGCTGTACGGGATTGACCGCTTCACCCGCCAGCACTGCGTCCAGTGCGGCTCTTAAATCCTCCCCGGTCGACGGAATGGGGTTGCGCTTGGGTCTGCTGCTGTCGAGTTGTCCGCGGTAAACAAGTTTCCTGTTTCCGTCGAACACATAAAAATCAGGGGTGCAGGCCGCGTCGTACATACGCGCTACCGCCTGGTTTTCGTCGTAAAGATAGGGGAATGTGTAGCCTACTTCCTTCGCATGTGCAGGCATTTTATCGGGCGCATCTTCCGGGTAATTCACCGCATCGTTGCTGCTGATACCGACAAAGGCTACTCCTTTTGGCTGATAATCAGCAACTACGCGCACGATTTCCGGGTTGACATAGAGTACATAGGGACAGTGGTTGCAAAGAAACATGACCACGGTCGCCTTGTCGGAGGCAATGTCCTGCAGACGTATATTCTTCCCGCTCGCCGGTTCGGGCAGTTCGAAATCGGGCGCTGGCGTGCCAAGCGGGATCATGTTGGATTCTGTATATGCCATATTGAAGGTTAGCGGGTTACGGGTTAGCGGGTTACGGGTTTGCGGGTTTGCGGGTTACGGGTTTGCGGGTTACGGGTTAGCGGGTTTGCGGGTTACGGGTTTGCGGGTTTGCGGGTTTGCGGGTTTGCGGGTTACGGGTTTGCGGGTTACGGGTTTGCGGGTTACGGGTTTGCGGCCCTGAAGCAATTCAACTGTGTAACAATTCAACGGCAATCCGGATTAATCCCGAGTACATAGTTTTTTAAAATCCCGATCGCCGCCGCCGTATCGTCGCCTTTAAAGCCTTTGATCGTGTTGTCCGTAATGCTGTTTTTATACTGTTCCAGGAAACCTTTGCTGAGGGGCAGGTACGACCAGTGCCATTTTTCTTCCTTGTAACCGTTGGTGCGCCCTGCCGTATAGGGCTGACAAAAACCGTATTCGTGGGCATGTGCAGCAAGCCACGCATAAGCTTTTTCAAACCGGCCGTTTTTTTCAAAGGACGGGTTGTTGAGGTCATTGAGGTCGATATCCGTGCCCCAATGGTGGCGCGAAGCACCCGGCATGGCCGAGTATTCGAGAATTTTCAGGGCGCGGTCTTTGGACGCGGGAGCATCTTTGGCAAAGCGCTCCCATTTGCCTTCCCAGATTTCCTTCTGCTTGTCAAAATTCCGGGTGGCCGAAATAATCTTTAGTGTAATGCCGTCTTTTTCAGCGGCTTCAAACATTTTTTTAAACGCTTCAAGCGTCTCCTTGCGAAGCACCATACCGGGTTTGTCCGAATAGGGTTTGCCGACTGATACGAAATCGGGGTGGCTTGCGGGGTCGAATTTTCCAAGCAGGTACGGGACGTCGACTTGTACAGGAATCGAGTCCCGGGCCGATAAACGGACCGGTATCACTTCAGGAGAAACCGATTTGCCGGATGAATCCTGTCCGCAACTTCCACATGTCACAAAAAGCAGCAACGCCGGAATGATGGAATTTTTAAGCATATATTTCATGTTTGAAATTTGAAACGGCATGGGATTCGCGGACAAAAGTAAAGAAATCCGCGGTTCGGTCATTTTTCAAAAATCCGCACCCGGTCTTGTGCGTCCAATTCGATTACCTTTGCACCTCTTTTTTTACCCGCTGAAGTCGCACGCGAAGGCGGGTTGCTGAATTATAAACCAATACCCGTATTCCGTTTTTTAAAAAAACGCTTAAAAACATATAATGTACCGTACCCATAACTGCGGCGAACTCCGCCTTTCCGACATCAATAAAGAAGTAACCCTGGCCGGCTGGGTCACCATAAGCCGCGAACTTGGCGGTCTCACATTTGTGGATCTGCGCGACCGTTACGGCATCACCCAACTCGTGTTTGACATGGACGACAATGCTGCGCTTTGCCAGCAGGCACGCAGCCTGGGCCGTGAATTTGTGATTCAGGCTACGGGCACGGTGCGCGAACGCGCGAGTAAAAACCCCAACCGCGAAACCGGCGATGTGGAAATCCGTGTAACCGCCCTGAAGATACTCAATGCAGCCAAAACGCCCCCCTTTACCATTCAGGACGATACCGACGGCGGCGACGATCTGCGCATGAAATACCGTTACCTCGACCTGCGACGCAATGCCGTGCAGAAAAACCTGCTGTTCCGCTCCAATCTCGCGATCGAAACGCGCAAATACCTTGCATCGCTGGGTTTCATCGAAATCGAAACACCCAACCTCATCAAATCCACACCGGAGGGCGCACGCGACTTCGTGGTGCCCAGCCGGATGAACAAAGGTCAGTTTTACGCGCTGCCGCAAAGTCCGCAGACCTTCAAGCAAATCCTCATGGTGGCGGGTTTCGACAAGTATTTCCAGATCGTAAAGTGTTTTCGCGACGAGGATCTGCGCGCCGATCGCCAGCCGGAATTCACCCAGATCGACTGCGAAATGTCGTTCATCCACCAGGAAGATATCCTCAACACCTTCGAGGGCCTGACAAAATACCTGTTTAAAACGACCCTGAACATCGAACTCGGCGATTTCCCGCGCATGACCTACGACGAAGCCATGCGCCGCTACGGCTCCGACAAACCCGATTTGCGCTTCAGTATGGAATTCGTGGAATTGACCGACGCTGCCAAAGGCAAGGGATTCCAGGTTTTCGACAGCGCCGAATCGGTCATCGCCATCTGCGCGCCGGGTTGTGCCGAATACAGCCGCAAGCAGATCGACGAACTCACGGAGTGGGTAAAACGCCCGCAGATTGGCGCCAAAGGACTTGTATATGTAAAATACGAGGCCGACGGTTCCGTGAAGTCGTCGGTAGACAAGTTTTACAGCCCCGACGACCTGAAAGGCTGGCTGTCAGCCTGCGGAGCAAAGCCCGGCGATATGATCTTCCTCCTGTGCGGTGAAGATGAAAAGACGCGCAAACAGCTCAGCGAACTTCGCCTTGAAATGGGCAACCGTCTCGGATTGCGCAAACCCGGCGACTTCAAGCCGCTTTGGGTGGTCGATTTTCCCCTCCTTGAATGGGACGAGGATGAAGGCCGCTTTTTCGCCATGCACCACCCCTTCACCAGCCCCAAGCCGGACGATATCGTCAAAATGGAAAGCAACGACCGGGCGGTGCTCAAAGGCATTCGCGCCGACGCTTACGACCTCGTACTAAACGGCGTGGAGATCGGCGGCGGCTCCATCCGTATCCACGACCGCGACCTGCAAAGCCGCAACTTCCGCCTGCTGGGGTTCACTCCCGAAGAGGCTGAAGCACAATTCGGCTTCCTGCTCGGAGCGTTCGAATACGGCGCTCCGCCGCACGGCGGCATCGCCTTCGGCTTCGACAGGTTGAACGCCGTGATGAACGGCGCCAACTCGATCCGCGATTTTATCGCTTTCCCGAAAAACAACCAGGGCCGCGATATGATGATCGACGCACCGGACACGATCAAGTTGAAACAGTTGGAAGAGTTGGGGATACGCGTGGTGAGTGAGTAGAAGTCTGGCGTTTTTTGGACAGGATTTACGGGAAATGCACGATTTTCATTGCCGGCTTCGCCGGCATTTCAAAAAACGATCCTGCATATCCTGTAAATCCTGTCGAAAAACACCTGTCGAAAAAACTACTGCGACCACGCCGTCGGCTCCCGGTCCCAGCGGTGTTTTTTCAGTTCCTTTTGCAAGGCTTCGGCCAAACGTTTCCCGTCGGAGGTGGCGATATTGGACTCGACGTGCCGCACGCTCCGCATACCTGGTATGATGGTATGCACGTCGTCGTTGCAGAGGATGAACCGAAGAGCCATGTCGGCCATCGTCATGCCTGCGGGCACGATCGGCTTGAGGGCATCGGCATGCTCTACGCTGGAATGCAGGTTTTCGGGCACAAAATAGGTGTTGCGCCAATCACCGGCCGGGAACACGGTATCTTTGGTTAGCATGCCGGTCAGGGTTCCTTCGTCGAACGGCACGCGGGCGATGACGGCGATATCCAGTTCGCGGCAGAGCGGGAACAAACGATCTTCCGGCGCCTGGTCAAAAATATTGTAGATCACCTGCACCGCGTCGATGTAGCCCGTGCGAATGGTATTCAGCGCATTTTCCGGCTCCCAGCGATTGATGCTGATGCCGAAGTGGCGCACTTTGCCTTCCCGTTTCAGTTTTTCAAACGCTTCTTTCCATTCGTCGCGCCCGGCCCAGGCATCCTCCCAAACGTGGCATTGTTGCAGGTCGATGCAGTCGACGCCAAGGTTTTGCAGGCTTTTTTCTGTGTATTCGATGATATGATCCGCCGGGAAACAGTCTTCGAAGCGATATTCCGGACGGGAGGGCCACTTGAAGTTTTTGGGTGGAATTTTGGTTGCGACGAACAGATCTTTCGATGCGTGCTTTTTTACAAGCGCGCCCAATACCTGTTCGCTTTTGCCGCGGCCGTAGCCCCAGGCGGTATCGAAAAAATTACAGCCAAGTTCGACGGCGCGGTCGAGGGCATTGTTCACTTCGGCTTCGTCGGTGCCGGTCCAGCCGGCAAGACCCCACATACCGTAGCCGATCTCAGAGGTTTGAAAATTGGTGCGCCCGAATCTGCGATATTGCATAGCGAATTCCTTTAGATGGTGATGATGGCAAAAAAATATAGGGTAATTTATTGAAAATGAACACCTTGCTATTTGCGCATCTTCTTGTCGTCGCAGTAAATATATCATTAGTTTTTACCGTGGTCCGGGATGAATGGCAAAATTGAAAGAAAAACAGGGAAAACATGCCGGAGTCTGCATCAAAAACCGGGCGCCTCGACAGCATTGGGTTGATTTATTTTGAAACAGTGCCTTGAGTTAATTATTTTTCGCCCCTCAAAACCATCTCGGAATCAGGCTGTTTCTGTTTTCTAACTTTATTTCAGTTCATCGTGAACATCTCCGAAGTCTCCCTCCGTCGCCCCGTCTTAGCCACCGTCATGAGTATCCTGATCGTCGTGTTCGGCGCGATAGGCTACCGATATCTCGGGGTGCGGGAATACCCGGCCATTGACCCGCCAACAATTTCAATACGCACGTCGTACACCGGTGCGAACGCCGACGTTATAGAAAACCAGATCACGGAGCCGCTTGAGAAGGCGGTAAACAGTATCGCGGGTATCAGGTCCGTTTCCTCGCAATCGGCGCTGGGCAGCAGCACGATCACGGTCGAGTTCGACCTGAGTTCCGACCTCGAACAGGCGGCCAATGACGTTCGCGACAAGGTGAGCCAGGCCGTACGCAGCCTGCCCCAGGACATAGATGCGCCACCCGTGGTTTCCAAGGCCGACGCCAACAGCGATCCCATCATGTTTATCCCCTTGCAGAGCAACACAAGGAGCGTAATGGAACTGTCCGATTACGCCGAAAATGTGCTGATGGAAAAACTGCAAACCATCCCGGGGGTAAGCGAGGTGCGTATTTTCGGAGAAAAACGACCGGCCATGCGGCTTTGGATCGATCCCGCCAAACTGGCCGCTTACAACCTGACCGTTCAGGACGTACAAAATGCCCTCGACCGAGAAAACGTGGAACTTCCGGGCGGCAAATTGCGCGGCGATGCCACCGAGCTTACGGTCAAGACATCCGGCCGCCTGCAAACGGAGGAGGATTTTAACGGCATGATCGTTAAACAGGCCGACGGCCAGACCATCCGCTTCCGCGACGTAGGCGAAGCCGTTCTGGGACCTGAAAACGACGAATTCAGCGCCCGGCGCAACAATATCACCAATGTTTCGCTGGCACTGATCCCACAGCCCGGCGCCAATCTCATCGAAATCACCGACGAATTTTACCGCCGCTACGAACAAATCAAAAAGGAACTCCCGGCAGACATCACAACGGATGTCGGGCTTGACAAGTCGCAATTCGTGCGCAAGGCGCTTACCGAGGTGGGAGAGACGCTCGCCATCGCCATTGCCCTCGTCGTGTTGATCATTTACCTGTTTTTCCGCAACTGGATCATTGCACTCCGCCCCCTGATCGATATTCCGGTATCCCTGATCGGGGCATTTTTTATCATGTACCTGTTCGGATTCACGATCAATGTACTCACCTTGCTGGCCATTGTACTGGCTACAGGCCTCGTGGTCGACGACGGTATCGTGGTGACGGAAAATATTTTCAAAAAGATAGAAGCCGGCATGGACAAGTGGACGGCGGCCAGGGAGGGCACGAAAGAAATTTTCTTTGCCGTCATTTCCACATCCATTACACTGGCCATCGTGTTTATCCCTGTGATCTTTTTACAGGGTTTTACGGGGCGTCTGTTCCGCGAGTTCGGCATCGTGATCGCCGGAGCCGTGCTGATCTCGGCCTTCGTCTCGCTCACACTCACACCTGTACTCAACGTCAAACTCAGTGGCAACGCCCACAATCACGGCTGGTTTTACCACTTCACCGAGCCTTTCTATGCGGGCATGGACAGGGTGTACGGACAGGCCCTCCGCGCTTTCATGCGTTTCCGCTGGGTAAGTTTGCTGGTATTGGCGGGCTGTTTTGGCATGATCTGGCACTACCAGCATACGTTAAAAACCGAACTGGCGCCGCTGGAAGACCGCAGTGCCATTCGAGCGCCTGTTACTGCGCCGGAGGGCACCGACTTTGACGTCACGGAAAATATCATATACCGTCTGACGCAGCAGGTCATGGACTCCGTTCCGGAATACCAGATGATCTTTGGCATTACGGCGCCGGGGCGTGTCGGCGCGGGCAGCGCCAACACCGGTTTTATCAGCATGATGCTTTCCGACCCCGGGCAACGCAACCGCAGCCAGCAGCAGATATATGACCAGTTGGTGCGCATGACGAAAGGGTTGACAGAAGCGCGCGTATTTCCCAACCAGGAGCAAACGATTTCCACGAGTTTCGGCGCGAGTCTTTCCCTGCCCGTACAGTATGTGATCCAGAACCTGGATTTTAACAAAATGGAAGAGGTGGTTCCGAAATTCCTCGAAGAGGCCCGGAAAGATCCCACGTTCGGGAATGTGGATGTCAACCTGAAATTCAACAAGCCCGAGATACAGATCGAAATAGACCGCCTGAAAGCGGCGGAACTCGGCGTAAGCGTGCTCGATATCAGCCAGACGGTGCAACTAGCCCTTTCGGGTCGCCGCTTCGGCTA
>JAKOXM010000684.1 GCA_029781095.1 Bacteroidota bacterium | reverse complement strand
CGCGGGGTAAACAAGGCGTCGCAGGCGCCCAGAAATACCTTGCAATCATCTTTTACTTCCTTGCAGAAAGTCTTTACCAGGGAAGTTTTGCCCATGCCCGCTTCTCCGCATACAAACACGCAATGCCCTTCGCCGTCCGAGATACTTTCCAATGCTGTGTGAAGCATGGCTAAAAATTCTGCCCGTTCGAATAACTCCATGATCTGCCTTTAAAAAAATGGGGTGTAAGATAGCCTAAAATAGGGTAAACCCCTCAAATACGGGGTCAAAAAAGCCTCGTCCTTTGCAGTACAAATTTTATTAAACACAATTAAAAATTACTTAACAATGAAAACATTATTGATCGCGGCCTTGGCGGCCATTTTCAGTTTTATTTCCTTCCAGGTAACTGCACAAACATCCTCCGCACAACCTTTGGAAGATTCGGCAACGGAAGAGCATCTTTTTATCGATGTGCACCAGTTGGAGCCCGGTAAAGTAACCTTCGAAGCAGTCAAGGAAGCGCATGCCAAGGATTTGCAGGTGCAGGGGAAACACCACGTCTCGTTCAGGAAGTTCTGGGTCGATGAAAGCGACGGACTGGTATATTGCCTCTCCTCTGCCAGAAACGCCGAATCTGTCCGGGAAACGCATGCCGAGGCGCACGGTTTATTGCCCGCGCAAATTTACCAGGTGTCCGATGGCGCCGCAGCGACATTCAAGCGGAAAAAACGCCTGTACCTCGACGTTCATTATTTCGGTCCGGGAAATGTTTCGGCAAAGGATGTGGAAGCCGCGCACGCCAAAGACCTGGCGGTGCAGAAAAAACACCACGTCAAGTTCATCAACTACTGGGTGGATGAAGAAAAGGGTGTGGTAATGTGTCTGTCCGAATCGAAAAATTCGAAATGCGTGATCGAAACGCATAAAGAGGCGCACGGGCTTTTGCCCGCAAAGGTGATGCGGGTGAAGGAAGGCAAATAGGGGTTCGTTTCCCCGGATTCGCATGGGCCACTCCGATCTTTTGGAGATGGCCCATGTGTGTTTAAACAAAAGTAATTTGAGATCGTAATACTGCCCGGCGTAATCGTTTTGGGCGTCCGGCTATATTCTGCAAACTACCAAAATGCTTGCAGGTTGTTATTTCCTCACAACCCCGTCGACTTCTCCATCGCCTCCGTATAGCGCGTACCCACCACATGAATATGCGCAGATGCCGTCTCGATTTCCTGAAGTTCTTCAGCAGTAAGTTCAATGGAGGCGGCGCCCAGGTTCTCCGTCAGACGATGGAGCTTTGTTGTGCCCGGAATCGGCACGATCCACGGTTTTTGCGCCAGCACCCAGGCAAGCGCGATTTGAGCCGGTGTGGCATTTCTCCGGTCGGCAAATTGCTGGAGCAGGTCCAGCAAAGCCTTGTTTGCGACGCGGGCCTCTTCGGTAAAACGGGGCAGAATTTTGCGGATATCGCCATCGGCAAACTGCCGGTTTTCGTCAATCTTCCCGGTCAAATAACCTTTCCCAAGCGGACTGAAAGCCACCAGGCCGATACCCAGTTCTTCAATGGCGGGAATGATCTCCTGCTCATGCTGCCTTGTCCACAGCGAGTACTCGCTTTGGAGTGCCGTCACAGGCTGTACCGCATGCGCGCGCCGGATCGTCTGCGCGCCGGCTTCCGAAAGCCCGAAATGCTTCACTTTCCCTTCCCGGATCAGTTCTTTCACCGTCCCGGCTACATCCTCGATGGGCACGTTCGGGTCGACGCGGTGCTGGTACAGCAGGTCAATAACGTCCACTCCGAGTCTTTGGAGCGAACCCTCAACGGCCCGGCGGATGTTTTCCGGGCGACTGTTGACACCCGCCATTTTACCATCCTGAAAATGAAAGCCGAATTTGGTGGCGATTATCACCTGCCCTTTGAAGGGCGCCAGGGCCTCGCCGACAAGTTCTTCATTGTTGAAAGGTCCGTAAACCTCGGCAGTATCGAAAAATGTAACGCCTTGTTCGACGGCGGCGTGAATTACAGCGATACTGTCTTTTTTATCGGGGAAGGGGGCATAACCAAAACTCATGCCCATACAGCCGAGGCCGATTTCGGACACTTCGAGCGTGGCGCCTAATTTGCGTTTCTTCATTTTATATCAATTATTTTGATGGTGAATCATAGTGCAAAAATCAAACGCTACACCGTTAATAAACAACCAAATCCAATCAATTACCTACAAAAATCAAACATTTCTGAATTTTAGCGGACTTGTGTTCATATGCTTTTTGAAGAAATTATTGAACTGCGTCACCTCCGTAAACCCCAGGGCCTCCGCAATTTCAGATACGTTCCAGTTGCTGTGCCGCAACATGATCTTTGCCTCCTGCAATATTCGTTCGCCAATGATCTGCGTCGTTGTTTTGTCGGTAATCGCTTTCACCGCTCGGTTCAGGTGATTGACGTGGATATTCAGTTGCTGCGCAAAGTCGGACGCTGCGCGGAG
>JAKOXM010000680.1 GCA_029781095.1 Bacteroidota bacterium | reverse complement strand
TACCTTCCTCCTTCATTGCGCTGCACACGTATGCTACCGCTACCTTTTGCAAAAGCCTCGCGGCTCCAGGCACGCAAGCTATACTGATCGGTGAGTGGCCTTGCCGGATCGAGAAGTGCTGTGATAATATCGCCTTCCTGCAAACCGGCTTTGAGTGCCGGACTGGCAGGTTTAAAGCTTTTCAACCGATAAACTGGTATTTTTAATCCAAACATCAATTGAGCAGCATCCTCTTCGACAAATTCAACTCCCCAGCCGGCCCATTCGTCGCCTGGCAGGTTCTTCGCAATGAATAAGAAATTTGACAGGATTTCATCACCCTTGAAATTGCTGAAATGCGGTGACGGGACTGCTTTTTCGAGATAGCCGCAAAGTTCGGTCAAGGTTAATACCGGATTGGCGGATTCCACACCTGATTCCAGAGCGGTCAGGAATTGCTCTGCAAACTGAGATCGTTCGGGTGTTTTTTCTTTTGCCCCGGAGGTAAGCACCCTGCGCGTTTTAGCGGTGAGTTGTTTTTCAATAAAAATTTCAAGAGGATCGTCGCCGGATTTAGGTCGTGTACCCGGGTCGCCTCCTCCCTTCGATGCAATGGCATCGTCAAAAGTGCCGGAATAACAGGCGTCGATTGCCAATAAAATATGCTTACAAGGGATACTGGTGACTTCGCGCTCCAAGGTGGGAAACTCCAGATATCCGCGATGAAAACGATCGTTTAAACGCACATCGCGCGGGACAAAATAACCCATTTTGATAGCATCATTAAACTCACCGTGGCCGCTGAAATAGATGAGTAGTTGGGCATTGTCAGCGTATGCTTTTTGGCGAAATATTTCCAGGGTTTCAAAGATGTCCACCAAAGTTGGGTTGCGAACAATCAGAGTATCAAAATCATACAGATCATGTAACCTGGCGGCGATCTTCTGAGCATCCTGAAGAGGGTACTGCAAATTGCGCCACAAGGTTGGAGTATCATACGTGTTGACGGCAAAAAACAATGCGATGTCTTTGCCGGAGCGGACAGGGGGCAATCCCTTTTCGGCAGGAGCAATGGTGGTGGATGTGAACAACAGCCAGGGAAGAATAAGTACCAAGTGATTGCGGAGCGGCATAAATAGAGGGGCAGTTTGATTTGGAATCTTGTGATAGTAATCTTTTACAAAAGTAGGCGATTGATGCGAATCGGAAAAATCATCATGTATGTATTGCGGGCTGCCGGATTTATTTTCTGTGGAATGTTTTGGCGGATTTTAAAAACCGTTGCAATTCGTGCGAATTTCTGAAGGCTAAAGGTTCAAATCGAAAAATAAGGTCTTTATTTTCGATTTGAATCAGACAATTCCATACTTTTGTACAAAAAGAGATGATTTTACGGACTCAGGAACAAAATATCCGGCAATGGTTGGGCAAAGGAAAAGCCATCATTGTCACCGGTCCCCGGCAGGTGGGCAAGACTACCCTCGTGCGCCAAATCACCCAAAGCCTCGACCGGAAAACGCTCTGGCTTACAGGCGACGACCCTGAAACGCGTTCGCTCCTCGACAATGTTTCGCTGGCACGCCTGCAAACCATCATCGGGCAAAACGAAGTGGTGGTGGTCGACGAAGCGCAGCGCTTCACAAACGCCGGCCTGATGCTCAAACTCCTCACCGATCACCTGCCGCAGGTACAACTCTTCGTGACGGGTTCTTCATCCCTCGACCTTGCTTCGCAAACCAAGGAAAGTCTTACAGGCAGGAAATTCGAATTCTCTCTTTACCCGCTTTCCTTTGTTGAAATGAGCGGCTATCAGGGTTATCTGGCTGAACGTTCGCTGTTGGAACACCGGATGTTGTATGGTTTCTACCCGGAAGTTG
>JAKOXM010000673.1 GCA_029781095.1 Bacteroidota bacterium | reverse complement strand
GCCGTCCATGCTGAAAACAGAGACATGCCAGAGGCCATTTGCTCCATTGGACAGGGAATTTACATGCAACACATCGTCCACCGGGTTGGGATACACCAGCAGTTCAAGCGCTTTTTCCACCCGTCCGGCGCTGGTTTCGATCACGGGTGTCGTGATGACGGGTGTAATTGCATCCACATCGCAGAGAGCCGCCTGCTGCAAATTCGGCGAGTTGCCGGGGCACACGGCAAGCGGTGTGCTCCGCTGGATAACGCTGTGTTTGGCAATATTTTGTCCGCATACGACGGTTTTGATCACAAAGGCGGGCATCTGTACCGACAAGGCGCCAAACCAGGGCTGCTCGCCGATATCGTGGCCGAAACCTTCGCCGCTGAGCAGATACCAGTTGCCGCCAAGGTCGCGGACGCGTTTGGCCACCTCGCAACCGCCGTAGACGGTCGTGCCGTAGGTCTGGCAGCACGGAACTGCGTGGCCCGCGTCGTAATCGACAACGCCGTCGCTGGTACCATGTACGATGCCAACGGCGATGTTCTGGTCGATCACTTCCGTTTTTTCGATCCAGTCGGGGTTCAGCGATGCGCCAGACATATCGATACAGGCACGGATGCCACTCACGGGGTCGAGCGGCTCACCAAGGTATTTGCCGCTAACTCCTGCGGAAGGAATTAACTGTTGGATCTCGTTTTGGTCAAGAAATGCCACATTCAGCGCAGTAAAGGCGCCGGCGCTGTGGCCCGCCACTACTACTTCTTCCGGGTCGATGTGGTAGTCAGCGGCGTGCTGCTGAAGCCAGCGAATGCCGTCGTTTACGTCCACCGCAGCCACATAGGCGCTCGCAAGAAATGAATTGCTCCAGTTCAGGTTGCAGGGATTTGACGCAAGCCGGGCAACTTCGCAATCGCCCCGGTGGCAAAGCCGGTATTCAATGGTGGCGGTAATGAACCCTTTTTGGGCAAGCGATTTGGCGAAAGCATCGAAATCGAGATAAGAACCCCAGATAAAATACCCGCCGTGTACAAGCGCGATCAACGGGCGTTTTTCGCCCGGTTGCAGGTCCGTCGGATAATAAACGCGAAGGGGGATATTTTCCGGCACATCAAAATTCCATTCATCGACCTGCGGGGCCGTTTTGTACACAATATCATCGAAATCAACCGGGTGCGCAGCTTCCGTAAAAATAACCGTATCGCCCGAACAATAGCCTTGCGAGTAGATATGTTCAAATACGAAAAGGAAGCAGAAAAGGACCGGCAGACAGTAACGGTTCATAAAATGCATTTTTGTTGAAAATGAATAAAAAACCCAGGCGTAAAGACGGGATAATGTTCCAAACTGCCTCTCCCGGAAAGTCGTGGTTTTGCAAATATCCGGGTTCTCAGCGTTTTCCGGGCGGGTGAAATCGTTTTCAGTCGAAACCGGTACCCTAGTTTCGCAACAATTTCCTCAAATTTGCGTCCCTGTTTCGAAATTCGTCATTGCCGTCATTCGTCATTGCCGTCATTTGGCAGTTAATTGAGAATGACGATCATGAAAATGACGAACGACGGCAATGATGATTAAAAATTCTCCATGCTCAACCTATCGTTTCAATATCCTGCCTGGTTCCTGATTTTATGTGTGTTGCTGGGCCTTGGTTACGCTTTTTTACTGTATTACCGCGACACGACCTTTCGCGAACAGGCTCCCGGACTCAATCGCTGGCTGGGTGTGCTGCGCTTCCTCACTGTGACGATCCTCAGTGCCCTGCTGCTGTCCCCTCTGCTGAAAAGTCTGCTCACCGAAACCCGTAAGCCTATCGTCGTACTCGCCCAGGACCAGTCGGAAAGCATTTCGGCCGACCTGAAAGAAGCGCCGCTGGAACAGTATAAACAAAACTGGAAGACCCTGCGCGACGCGCTTGCTGATAATTACGAGGTGCATGAACTGGCTTTCGGCGACAACGTACGGGAAGGCGTCAATTTCGAATTTACGGACAAGGTCACCAACATCTCCGAATTGCTGCGCGGCATCTACGATCTGTACGGCGGACAAAACCTCGGAGCCGTGGTAGTGGCATCGGACGGCATTTACAACGAAGGAAGTAATCCCGCCTATGCGGAGGCGCAACTCTCGGCGCCTGTGTACACCGTTGCCCTGGGCGATACCACACCAAAGAAAGACTTGCTTGTAAAACGGGTATTTCACAACAATATCGCCTACCTCGGCGACAAGTTTTCCGTACAAATCGACGTGGCCGCCACCAATTGCGGCGGACAACAAACGGTGTTAAACGTCAGCAAGGTAGACGGCGACCAACTGCGCACGCTGCAGAGTATTCCGGTAACGGTGAGCGGCAACGACTTTTTCACGACAAAGGAAATTACACTCGAAGCCGATCAGCCAGGCGTGGTGCAATACCGCATCAGTGTGGCCAAACTGCCCGGTGAGGCCTCTGAGGCAAATAATCGCAAGGATATTTTTGTGGATGTACTCGACGCGCGGCAAAAAATATTGCTGCTCGGCAACAGCCCCCACCCCGACCTCACCGCCATCCGGCAAACCCTGGAGGTCAATAAAAATTACCAGGTCTCGATCGCTTATGTAAACGAACCCGGCCTCGATGTGTCCAAATTCGATTTCGTGGTGCTGCACAACCTGCCTTCTGCCAGCAACGACCTCACAGGGATTTTGCGAACGCTGAACGACAGGCGGATTCCAAGGCTGTTTATAGCAGGCATGCAAACGAATTATTCTGCCCTGGCAAAAGCGCAAAGCCTGGTGAATATTCAAAGCGATGGCCGGCAGAGCGACGACGTACAGGGCAAGGTATCTTCAAAATTTGCCGCTTTCAACATCGACACCAAGATCGCGGAAGAATTGCCGCAATTCAACCCCGTTACCTCCGCTTTCGGCAACTTTTCAGCAACACCCCAGGCGCAGGTATTGCTTTGGAAACGCATCGGAAAGATCGACACGGAACAGCCGCTGCTCGCTGTAGGTGAAACGAACGGCATTAAGACCGGCATCTTCCTCGGAGAAGGGCTTTGGCGCTGGCGCTTGTTCGACTATTTGCAGCACGAAAACCACGAGATGTTCGATGAACTGACGGGCAAGACCGTTCAGTATCTGTCGCTCAAGGAGGACAAGCGAAAATTCCGCGTCAACCTCGACAAGAACATTTTTAACGAAAACGAGCCCGTCAGCTTCGGCGCCGAACTTTACAACGACAACTACGAACTCACCAATGACCCGGATGTGGCCATTAGCGTTCGCAACCGCGACGGCAAGGAGTTCACATATACCTTTAACAAACTGGGTAAAGCGTATTCTCTCAACGCGGGCATTTTGCCGGTCGGAGCCTATACGTTTAAGGCTGCTACGACGTTCAATGGTCAGAATCTGACGTTTGAAGGTAAATTCAACGTGCAGCCCATTCAGCTGGAACTGTTCGAAACAACGGCCAACCACGGCGTTTTGCGACAATTAAGCAATCAGTACGGCGGC
>JAKOXM010000668.1 GCA_029781095.1 Bacteroidota bacterium | reverse complement strand
CCGCTGCACAACATCAAAAAAGCTGCTTACCCCGCCACGCTCGTCACTACTGCCGACCACGACGACCGCGTGGTGCCGGCACATTCGTTCAAGTTCGCCGCCACGCTCCAGGAAAACCAGCAGGGCGACAACCCCGCGCTGATCCGCATCGAGACCAGCGCCGGCCACGGGGCCGGCAAACCCACGAGCAAAAGCATCGAGGAAACCGCTGATATACTGAGTTTTATGTTCTGGAATATGAAGATGCAGGTTATTTATTGAGGTTAGAAGGTTTCAGGTTACAAGGTTTCAGGGTTTAAAGGCTTCAGGTTACAAGGTTTCAAGGTTACAGAGGTTATGTTACTTCGGCACATTTAGCCTTTGCATCCCTGAAACCTTGTAACCTGAAGCCTTCTAACCCTGAAACCCCTCAAAACCACTTCTTCTTCCTGAAATAGTACAACATCCCGAGCGATGCCAGGAACATGATGCCCAGAACGGCGAAATAGCCATAGCGCCAGTGGAGTTCGGGCATATTGTTGAAATTCATGCCGTAAACCCCTGCGACGAAGGAAAGGGGGATAAATATGGTACTGATGACTGTCAGCACCCGCATAACGTCGTTGAGGCGGTTGGCGGCTTCGGCGTGATAGAGCGCTTCCATACTGTCCAGGATATCGCGCTGGTTGTCGATGCCGTCGAGGATTTGGGCTACGTGATCGACTACATCGCGAAGATAGAGACGGTTGGACTCCTCCACCAGATCGCTTTCCGTGCGGTAAAAACGCGCCACCGCGTCGCGGAGGGGAAGCAGTCGGTGCCTGAACTGGTTGACCACTCGTTTTAACTCAAAAATGCGGGCCTTGCACGAAGGGTCGGAACCGTTGTTGTACATGCTTTCTTCCAGTTCGAGTATCTGGCTTTCGATGTCGTCAAGCAGAATATAATAGCCGTCTACGATAGTGTCCACGATGGCGTATGCGAGGTAGTCGGAGCCTTTTTTACGCAGACGGCCCACGCCTTCGCGCGCGCGTTTCCGCACGGCTGCGAAAGAATCGTCAGGATCTTCCTGAAAAGAAACGGCGAAATTTTTTCCTGCAAAGACGGCAATCTGTTCGCTGTTCAGGTCGAGGTGACCGGGGTCGAGGCGCAGGTTGTGGAGTATGAAAAACAGGCCGTTGTCGTATTCGTCGAGTTTGGCGCGCTGGTGGGTATTGAGTATGTCTTCCTGGGCCAGTGGATGTATGTGGAAATCATCGCCGATTTGGGCGATGAGACTGGTATCGGTGAGGCCGCAAACGTCGACCCAGATCAGGCTATCCGGTATTTCAAGCCATTCCCGGACATAGGTCTCCTGCTCTTCATAGTGCTGCTCGTCGAACCGCATCGTCAAAACGGCCGAGGGGTTCGCCGGGCGGTCGCCGGTGTATACGAGCGTTCCGGGCGGCATCCCTCTTTTACTGATTTTGCGACGGTGCTTCTTTTTTGACATACCCTTAAAATTTCTTTCAGGATTAAAATAACGGAATGCATTGCCACAAATCTACTCGCTATTTTAAAATCCACAATCTGTATTCTCCAATCCCCTGGAATTGGTACGGTTTTTGAATTTTCATAATACGGGATTTGCAAGATAGACGACAAACTTGCAGACAGTTTCCCAAACAGGTGTTTTTTGATGTTTATTGAAAAAGTTTATATCTTTGACTAACAGCAAGTTGCGTAAAATATGCCGAACCTGTACCTGAAAATAAGTGAAACGGTTCACAGATTTCGCCTTAAACTTGCGCCGTTTTTGCCGATTATAAGACAGACACAACCTGAAACCTGAAATTCATGATTTAAATATCTGGTTTACTTTTCAGGTCGTTACACATGACTTTTTTTTAATCGCTATTATCTGCCAAATGGCAACCTAATCCTCGCCTTGCGGTTGGTTTCTCGTGATACCCGAATGAACGGCTTTTAGCCGATCTTGTCTATTCACGAAGAAATTGAACTTGTACACTGCAACTTTTCATTCCAAACCGATCGCCTGCATGAAGAAACCCATACCCTTCTTCAGACATCTCTCCACATTATTTTTCCCATCATCAAATTTGTTGACCATGAACAACTCGACAACTCCGCGCCGTTGGGCGCTGGCGACCTTCGCATGTTTGATCGTAGCGCAAAGTGCCTACGGCCAATGCGGTGATTTTCAAACCGAGCCGGCACCCACTAATCAGCCGGTGAACATGACTCTCAACCTTACGCTGAACAACGGCACAACCGTAGACCTCAATAATGCTATCATGAGCGCCTACGGATTCGCCATTGATCTGGGTGGAGGATGTTATTATGAAATATCGCCGGTATCCAATTTTACCTCCGGCGTTGTTTCGCTACCGTATACTTTCGACTGCTCGGATATTATTGTGCCACAGACATGGTACGTGCGCGTAAACGGCCCCGCAGGGCCCAGCACGGACAACGGTAATTTCCGCCAACTGAACATTACGATTCACGATAACATAACACCATTGATCGATGCGCCGGCCAACGTGCTGGTGAACGCCGATCCGGGCGTTTGTTCGAAAACCGCCGTTCCCGGTACTGCCATGAGCATTACCGCCTGGCCTGCCATTCCGCCGGCCACGGTGTCCATGGGCCAATACACCGATAACTGTAATACCAACCTGACATATACGCTTTCCGGGTCTACCACGGGCAGCGGATCGGGTGATGCCAGCGCCGTTGTATTTAATGTAGGTATGACTACCGTTACCTATACCGTGACCGACAATGACGGCAACCAGTCCAGTGACCAGTTTACGGTAACGGTTGTTGATGCAGAACCACCGACATTCCCGGTTTCAAACGGATGCGGTTCCGTGGTTCCTTTTTTTACGGATTTGGGTAGCTGCACGACTTTGCTGACCAGTAGCGTCGTTGCAGAAGACAACTGCGGTTCACCAGCCCTGACATGGGCGTCTACGGGTGCTACTGTAGCAAGCGGATCGGGAAACTTTACGAATTTTCCCTTCAACCTCGGCAACTCCTCGCTCACTTTTACCGCTACCGACGGCGCGGCCCTGACTGCTACATGTACCTTTAGCATACAGATAACGGACGTTGAACCCCCGGTCATCAACTGCCCCGCCAACCAGACGAAAAATACCAATCCCGGTGTTTGCACATATACGACTGTAGGTGCAGAGTTTGATGCAACCGGAATGATCGACAACTGCTCCATCACATTTTCGGGCACAAACCCGGCAAATAATGTAAACGGAACCAATACCCTGAATGGAAATGCATTCCCATTGGGTACGACACCGGTAGTATGGACGGTAACGGATGTCAACGGGAATACCAATTCCTGCTCGTTTACCGTGACGGTAGAAGACCATGAACTGCCGGTGATTTTCGCCACACCGGGCGGGCCGGTGAGTTTTCAGAATACATTCACGACGAACGTCGCTCCCGGAACCTGTTCGCAAAATGTGACGTGGTACCGCCCGAATGTTGACCATTGTTTCAATGTGCCGGTTCCAAATTTCTTTGCCACACACTGTATTACGGACAACTGCCCGCTTTCGAATCCAACCGGAATCTCTGAAGAGCAGCCGATCATGCCCGACGGGTTTCCCTATTCGGCCGGATCCGGCGACTTTTTCATTGATGAAGGCGTCACACCATATCCGTACGACGAAAATAATTTCCTGCACGTCGTAACCCCGGTAAATGCCGACTTCCCGGTCGGCCTTACAACGCTGCGTTATTTCGTATCGGATGACCAGGGCAACACTGCAAGTATTTCGATTTCGGTTACGGTAATAGAAAACCAGCTCCCGGTGGCGACCTGCCAGCCCGGCCTTACGCTTCAACTGGATGCAACGGGTAATGCTTCCGTAACCGCAGCCCAGATCAACAACGGCTCGACGGACAACTGCGGCATTGCAAGCATGACGCCCTCGCCGGCATCGTTCGATTGCCTCAGTGCCAGCCCGCAAACAGTTACCCTGACCGTTACGGACTTCGCCGGCAATACGGCGACCTGTACGACTACAGTAACGATTGTGGACAATCTGCCCCCCGTGGTTAATTGCCCCAACAATATCGTCGCAGCGGCAGGCGCCATGTGTCTGACCAATGCAAATGCCATTCCCGGCCTGGCTATGACCATGCAGGCAAACGGCAGTGCTTTGACCGGCGCAGGCCAGTATGAAGATAACTGCGGTGTGACGATGAAAACCTACGGACTGTCGGGTGTGAATTTCACCGGCGCGGCCTCGGGCACATACCCCATACCCAATACGGTGAATTTCAAAGCGGGCGTAACTCCCGTCACCTATACCTTTAAAGATGCCAAGGGTAACTCCACAGCGTGCAGTTTCAACGTAACGGTACAGGACCTCGTGCCTCCTGTGGCTACCTGCCCGGCGGATATCACAGTGAATGCCAACACAGGCGGATGCCTTGGCTTTGTCACGTGGACGCCTCCGACTTTTACCGACGAATGCGACGCCACGCCTACGGTTACATCTTCGCATGCACCCAATACGTTCTTCTTCTTCGGTACAACCCAGGTGACTTATACCGCCACTGATGACGCGGGCAACGTAGGTACCTGCACCTTTAACGTTATTGTAAAAGATTTGCAGCCTCCGGTTGCAAATTGCCAAAACATCACCGTGTCGCTCGGTGCGGGTGGTACTGTAACGGTAACCTCCGCTCAGATTGATAATAACAGCACGGATAACTGTTTCTACAACTACGAACCCCTTAACGCTTCTGCTACCTACAATTGCACAAATAAAGGGGCAAACAACTACACGCTCGTCATCAAAGATGCAGGAGGCAATACGGCTTCCAAGACCTGTACGGTGACGGTAGTGGACAATACGCCCGGCATTAAAGACCCGGTGATTACAAACTGCGGTTCGTTTACGCCCGCGGTAGTCAACCTGAACTCCAGCTGCCAGGGTACACTGAGCGCGGCCACCTATGCGGCCAACTTCATGATCACGGATAATACACTCAACTCCGTTCCGTCCTGCTCGCTTACCTACGATGTCGATGTCGATGGCAGCGGTTTTGCACCTTCCTACCAATGGAACTGCGGTGACGCAGGGGCCAACACGGTTACGTTCCGCGTGACGGATGTGTTTGGCAATACTGCCACCTGCGTGAAGACAATCACGGTACACGACGTGACGCCTCCGACGATCGTGAATGCCAATGGCATTGCACCGCCGGCCATTACGATCGAGTGCAGCGACTACGACCCGAATGATTTTAATACGCTGGGCCAGATTACGGTCGCGGATGTTACGGATGCCTGCGACGACAATTGCGACGATGCGATTTCAATCGGCTACTTTGATACGTTCCTCGGATTCAACGGCTGTTCCAATGCCTATTCGATCAAACGTACCTGGCAGGTGACTGATAAGGCGGGTAACGTGACCACACACGTACAGGTGTTCACTATTCAGGATACGCAAGCGCCCACGTTCTCGGGTATACAGGCACTGGTTAATCTGGATGCAAACAACCAGAATGACGCGCCTCAATGCGTTGCACCCTATACTGTACAGTTGTTCCCGCAAAATATTGATGACAATTGCACCAACAACTTTAACGATTTCGACATTTTCTATACCGTTGATTTCGCTCCGCTGGGCGTTGGTTCAAACCAGTTGGGAACCGGTCCGTCCGTAACGACCAATTTCCCGATCGGTACATCCACGGTTACTTTCACCGTGTTCGACGAATGTGGTAATTTCAACGAAACCACCATTTCAATAGTCGTGAAGGATGTGGATGGTCCGGTGATCAACGAGCCTTTCAGCTTTGTTTTCGGCAACTCGCAAAAGGTTTGCGACAGCATTTTTACGATTCAAAACGCTACAGGCAACTGCGGCAATAATTTCTCGTGGTATCGCCCCTTCCGCGCGGATCTTGATTTCCTCGACTGTTCGACGCATAATGTGACGGAGAGCATCAGCAATGCGACCGTGCAAAGTGCGATCAATGCCTCTGCGCCATTTGTATACACGAATCCTCCTGTTTTCAGTGTTCACCCCACGACCTTCTTCCCGGTCGGTAATACGGTGATCAAATACACGGCAACGGACGGAGTCGGCAACACGACGGTCTGCTCTTTCACTGTAAAAGTGGTTGATACACAGGCTCCTTCTATCTCGTGCCCTGGCAATCAAAACCTGTCCATTTCTTCCGGATGCGTCGGATCGACGAACGTTCCGAACTACCTGAACGGCGTCCAGGTAACGGATAACTGTCCGAATAATGTCAAACTGACGCAAACCCCGGTAGCCGGCACACCGCTTTCAAGCGTTGTGAGCCCTGTTCAGGCCGGCCAGATGTTTACGGTCACTGTTGTGGCGAAAGATACTTTGCCGAACAACCTGATGTCTGCCCCCTGTACATTTACAGTGACACTCTTCGACGGTACAGCTCCGGTCCCTGATGATCCGATCCTGCCGACGATCACGAGTTTCTGCGGAAAAGATACCGTTGATGCTCCTACGGCGACTGACTGCAATGGCAACGCTTTCGTGACGATCTATGGCACACCTTCGGTACCGGTAGCAGGTATTCTGCCTCCGCTCGTGCCGGGTGGACCGCCCCGGTATATCCTCAACGGCGGCAACTACGCAATCACATGGTCTTACTCCGACCCGCAGAACAACACAACTACGCAATTGCAGAGTGTGCAGATATTCCCGGACAACATTCCGCCGATCGCCAACTGCCAGCCGTCGTTCTCGGTGAACCTGAGCCCGGCCGGTGATTATGCCCTGTCGATTTCAGAAATCAACAACGGCAGTTACGACCAGCACAATTGCGGTCCGGTGACATTAACTCTCAATCCGGCCATACTGACATGCGCCAACCTGAATACCCCGGCCAACGTGGCGCTTATCGTAAAAGACGTTGCCAATAACGTGAGCCAGTGCGTGACGCAGGTGACTGTACATGACATTACTGCACCGGTTTTGTCGCCGATTCCGGCTAACGTGACGCTGGAGGCGTGTGCAACAATTCCAGCTCCGGCCAATATTTCGGCAGTGGACTTTTGCGATGCCAACGTGGCAATTACGTACAAACAGGATACTACTGTTCTTGTTAATGCCTACAAATACACGCTGCGCCGCACCTGGACAGCCACGGATGATTCGGGTAATGCCTCTACGGGTATTCAATTCCTGACCATTCAGGATACAAAAGCGCCGGTATTTTCGGCCAGCGTCCCGGATAGCATTATAGTTTTCACAGATCCGAACAACCTGAACTGTAAGGATACGGTTGCATTCAACGTGAAACCGTTTGTGAGCGACTGCGATTCTACGACGCTGACAATCACCAACAACCGGACCGGCCAGGGAGCCAACTACAGTGAAATTTTGCTGAAAGGAACTTATATCCTGACCTTTACGGCAAAAGACGGGAATAACAACTCTTCTACCCGCACGATTAAATTGATCGTGAAGGACGGTACGAATCCGATCGCCGCCTGCATCAATGGAGTAAGCGTGTCCTTGCAGGCTTCAGGTACAGTGACGGTCACCTCTGCAAACATCAATGCCAACAGCAGTGACAACTGTACTTCGGCCCAGGATCTGGATTTAAAAATTCAGAGACTCGATCCTCTCGGCGCGATTACCAACAGTATCACATTTAATTGTGCCGATGCTGACGGCGTTACCAAACATGCCGTAAAACTCTATGTGAAGGATCAGGCAGGTAACCAGTCTACATGCGAGACTTACATTATCGTCCAGGACAACGTGTTCCCGGTAATTACGTCGTGCCCGCCGAACAAAACGCTGCAATGCACAGCCGATTTCTCGCCGGCAGCACAGGGCACGGCTACTGCTACCGACAACTGCACAGTTGCTTCCATTGAGCACGTCGACACCATTGTACCGGGCACAGGCAGCACTTGCTATGAAATCCATCGCACATGGAAAGTGCTCGACCAGGCGAAAAACCTGACCACCTGCGTACAGATATTCAGTGTACAGGATACGATCAAGCCCGTATTAAGCGCATACCCGCCGGACGATACTCTGAGCTGCGCCCAGGGTTTGCCCGCACCTGCTTTGGTAACAGCAACCGACAACTGCACGCAAAACGTGGTCGTTACACTGCAACAGGACACGATAGATATTGCCCAGGGGCCTTGCGGTCAGTTCACTTACACAGTGGTTCGTACCCGTACGGCCGTGGACGACTGCGGCAATACGGAAACGCACACCCGTAAAATCCGGATTGTGGATAATGAAATTCCGCAATTCCTTGGAATGCCGGATACCCTGGTTATCAAGTCGGCGGATTATCCCGCCAACCAGAACTGCCTGGTTCCTGTATCGCTTAATATCGGTCAGTACCTTACCGACTGCGAACCGGACAGCCTGCTTACAGTGACCAATACGGCGCCGCATGGAAACGGCGGTATCGATATCAGCGGTAATTATCAGGTCGGCGACTATAATGTCATCTTTACCGCCACTGATGCCTGCGGTAACGTTAACAAGGATTCTATCCTTATTCGGGTTATCGACAACAGCGTACCAACCGTCATTTGTAACAATAATGTGGTTATTTCGCTGGGTTCCAACGGACAGGGCACCATATTCCCCGGCGATATCGATCTGGGCAGCAATGACAACTGTGAAATTGATACGATGATTCTGTCTCAATCAACATTCGATTGCCAGGATCTGGGTATCAATCCCGTTACACTTACAGTGATAGACGTTAACGGCAACTCGAACTTCTGTTCTGTAAATGTCAACGTCATGCTGGGCGTAAATGCAGGCTTCTCGCTGACCACCACCGGTACCCCCGAATCGTATTTCGGCGCCGATGACGGTTCCGCCAAGGCGGTCGCTACCGGAGGCTCGGGCTCTTTCTCCTATACCTGGAGCACCGGCGATACCATTCCGTCCATCAGCAACCTTCCTGCCGGTGTATATACCGTGACGGTAGCCGATTTGCTAAATGGCTGTATCCAGGTGGATACCGCCATAGTGGAGCCGGGTCTGAAAATCGCCCTTACAACAGGCAGCGCCAGCGGGTGTCAGGGACAAACCGTATCAATTCCGGTTTACGTGGATAACTTTATCAACGTCAATGGCTTCTCGTTCACGCTGCATATCGGTAATACGGCAGTGGGTACCATCCTTGGTGTTACGCCGGGCAGTATCAATACTTCCATTGCCGACAAACTGGATATAAACCTGCTGGCTGGAAACAACCTCGGTGTTTTCTGGTTTGACACGACCCTTAACTTGCCAAGTGCAACGGTGCTCTTCAGTATCGATGTATTACTGGGCAATGCATCGGTCGGCTCGTCCAGCCCGGTCGACATTGCGGGCACACCTGTTAGTCTGCAATTCACGCAAGACAGCAGCGGCGTTTCAGTACCTGTAAGCATGATAGACCTCGCATTCGGCACGCTGAGTATCGACTGCGCACAACCCGACCTCGAACTTGGCGGCAACATCCAGACCTGGAAAGCGCCAACCAAACCTGTACCGGGAGTGGTGGTATCGCTGACGGGCACCGTGACCGCCAATCAGACAACGGGCGTAGCGGGAACCTATCTGTTCGGTGTGCCCGACAATACCAATTCGACCGTGCAGTGCTCCAAAGTAACGGCAGGCAACGATGGCCTTACCGGCAGTGACGTGCTATTGATCAAGCGCCACGTACTCGCAATACAGCAGCTTACTTCTCCTTATCAGTTTGTCGCAGCCGACGTCAGCGGGGATGGCAACCTTTCCCTGCTCGACTATGCGCGCATTCAGGAAGTTGCGCTGGGCACGAAACAGCATATTACAGGCTCGCCGGACTGGAAGTTTATTCCTACTTCCTATGTGTTCCCCTCGCCGAACCCGCTGAGCGTGCCTTTCCCGCAAAGCATCAGCCACACACCGGTAGATATGAGTTACCTCGATGACGACTTTGTGGCAGTTCGCATGGGCGACGTCAATGGCAGCATCGCACCAACATTTGTCAGCGACAATATTGACGACCGTGCAGAAACTTTCCGTTTCCGACTCGACGAACGCGACTACCAGGCAGGGGAAATCATTGAAGTGCCCTTCCGTGCCTCCGGGTTCAACGACCGTTCGGGTTATCAGATGACGATTGATTTCGATCCGCAGGTATTCGAACTGGCCGGTTATACACCGGGCGTACTGCCCGATATGAATGACGCCAACTTTGGCTCCAATCATCTGACGGAAGGACGCCTGACCACCTTGTGGGTGACTGCCGAGCCTATGACAATTGCGGATAACGAAGTGCTCTTTACCCTGACATTCAAGGTGTTGCGCAGCGGATCATCGCTGGCCGAGGTGTTGCATCCCGGCTCGCAGATTACCCGGGCAGAGGCATACGACCGCGACGGCAGTCCGATGAAACTTGATTTTGAGTTCGTGCAGCCGCAGAGTGGAACCGAATCGGCGACCTTTGCACTGTACCAGAACCAACCCAACCCGTTCAACAATCTGACGACCATCGGTTTCCGGCTTCCGGAAGCAGGTCGCGCGACCCTTCGGGTGTACAGCGTCTCTGGTCAATTGGTTAAAACGGTGGTCGGAAGTTTCGCAAAGGGTTATAATGAAGTAAATTTCCGCCGTGAAGAATTTGGCGCGCCGGGTGTATATTACTATGAGCTCGGAACGCCGAAACACAGCGATCGCAAAAAGATGATTTTGATTGATTAAAAAAGCGGCCTCCCCCACCTCCACTAAAGGCAGTGCAACAAATGCACAAGCCTTTGGAGGGGGTGGGGAGAGGCTTTTAATTTTACAACCATGAGAAATATTCTATTAATCCTAATCCTCTTTGCATCGCTCATCTATACGCGCGAAGCATCGGCGCAGACTGTTATTCTAAAAACAGATACTGTCTCAATCGACTGTGCATCCTCCGATACTTTTCTGGTACCTGTCCGGGTCTTTAATTTTAACAGCATCGGATCGTTCCAGTTTACCTTGATGTGGGATGTAAACAAACTCGACTATGATTACACGACGGCCCTGAATCCGGTTTTTCTGGGCCCCGGTGTCGATGTCGGTTTTGATACCACCACTTTTATTAACCAGGGTAAAATGACTTTTATCTGGACCAACTCGAATGGCGGGTCGGCTCCGGATAGTTCGGTTGTTTTCTCCGTGGCGTTTCACCGCATCGGCGGGCCTTTCGCTTCGGTGATGTTTGCCAACTCTCCTGCGGTTATTGAAGTGGCCAGCGAGAATGGCGATATTTTGCCAGTCATGGTTATGTCCGGAGGGGTTTTACCCATCGACGATATACCTCCTGTGATCACTTGCCCGGGTAACGTCACGGTACAGGGCAGCGGCCCGACTCCTGTCAACGGCATCGCACCCGACAGTATTTCGGACAATTGCGCTCCTGTGGCAAATGTCGGCTGGGTTTCGACCGGCGCGACAGTCATGAGTGCACCCAATGACCCGGATGCCAGTGGCGCAATTTTCAATATCGGAGTTTCTACAGTTACCTATACGGCAACGGATGTGGGCGGAAATACTGCGACCTGCTCGTTTACGATTACGGCAGATTTATCAATTACCAGTGATTCGCTGACCATAATCGCATCGAACGCAACTACATCGTGCAGCCAGACGGTATCAATTAATATTACCGCGCTGAATTTCGATTCGCTCGGGTCACTCCAGTTTTCGCTGGGTTGGGATCCCCTGCTGCTTCAGTACAGTTCGGTAAGTAACTTCAATCCCCTGCTGCAACTTTCCGCCGCAGATTTTGGTGTTGCTCTTACAGGCAGCGGATTGCTGTCATTTTTGTGGACGAGTGATGCTCCCTTTGGAACTAATCTTCCAAACGGAGATATTTTGTTTACATTAAACCTGAACGTAGTGGGAACGGGCGGAAGCAATTCCGGCATCGAATTCGGCGATGCACCGAGTATTCGCGAAGCCATTTCCAATGCCACCGGGTCGCCGGAAGAAATTTCCGCTATCTGGATCAATGGCACGATAAACATAACGGACAATGTGCCGCCGCTGATTGCCTGCCCTGCGAATGTGGTGGTCGATTTGCCCAGCGGCAGTTCCAATGCCCAGGTAACCGGATTACAACCCACTACCTTGCAGGACAATTGCGGCGGTACGGTCAACCTGAGTTATGCCAGCAGTGGCGCTACAACCGGCCAGGGCCAGGGAAATGCCAATGGCACCTACAATCCGGGCGTTACGAGCGTAACCTATACGGCGACCGATCAGTCCGGCAATACGAGTACCTGCAAATTTACGGTAACGGTAAATGCGGCCGGCGCCCTGACGCTTCTCCTCGATACGGTTGCGGTCGATTGTCAGGGAGCAGGCGCCCAGATTGCCGTGAATATCAGCGTCCAGAACTGGAACGACATAGTGGGTTTGCAGTTTTCCGTGAACTGGGATCAGGCTGTGCTCGATTTTGATACGGTAGGCAATGCCTATCCGGGCCTCAACCTGACACCCGGTGATTTCAATTTCAACACCGCACCAAACGGTACATTCTCGTTTTTTGCGGGCGGCCCGGGTAGCAACTGGCCGCAAATACCTGACGGAGGAGTCTTTTTTACCATTTATTTCAACGTACTGAACCCGAATACGACTTCAAATATAAATTTCACCGGGTTTATTGAAGCCATCAACAGCTCGATTAATACCGTACCGGTGGTGACCGTGGGCGGTCTTGTAACACAAGGCGGCGATGCAACACCTCCCGACGTTGTCTGCCCGGCAAATATTTCGGTGGACGCGGTTGCCAATGAATGCAACGCGAATGTCAGCGTTCCGCTACCGTCTGCTTCCGATGCTTGCAGCGGTATCGAAAGTATATCCCGAGTGCCTGCAGGCGACGTTTTCAATGCCGGTGTTACACCTGTTGTATTTACCGTAACAGACAGCGCGGGCAACTCTGCAACCTGTTCGATGACGATCACCGTTGTGGACGATAACCCGCCCCAGTTTTTGAATTGCCCTGTCGGGGTGACAGATGTCGCATCCGGTTTCGCCTGCAGTAAGAAGGTTAACTGGCAAGCGCCAATACCCACCGACGCCTGTGGCCAGACCAGTTTGACTGTAACATCCAATTATACGACCGACAGCCTATTTCCGGTTGGCCAGACGTTGGTGCTTTACATGGTAACAGATATTACGGGTCTTACCGCCAGTTGCAGTTTCATCGTAACTGTGATGGATACGGCAGCGCCGATTCTCGTTTGTCCAAGTGATTTTACCGTCACACCCGATGGAAGCGCTGGTTGTACCGCTGTTGTACCGTTTATTGTTACGGCATTTGACAACTGCGACCAGAATGTTGATCTCTCCGGCACGGCAGCATCCAATTCCATTTTCCCGCCGGGTACGACTACTGTCATGTACGAGGCTACCGATGATTTTAGTAACACAGCGACCTGTACATTCAAGATTACCGTGCTGGACGACGTTGCACCGGTTGTAACCTGTCCGGCGAATATAAACCTGACGACGGCACCGGACACCTGTGGCGCCTTTCCGACCTGGGCTGTTACGGCGGAAGACGACTGTTCCGGGATCTTGATACCGGCTTCGTCTGTGCAATCAGGCGATTATTTCCCGGTAGGAACTACCGCTGTTCAATACATGGCAACGGACGACGCCGGCAACACCGGAACCTGTAGTTTTGAAATAACGGTGACTGAAGATGTGCCGCCGATTATTGTCGGGTGCCCGAACAGCATATTGATTTCCTTGCCACCCGGCACCTGCGATACCACCATTTTCTGGGACGCTCCGCTGGCAATCGACAACTGTGCATTAGACAATCTGACGGCCGATATCGCTTCCGGTTCATTATTCCCGGCAGGCACCACGGTGGTAACTTATACGGCCCTCGACGTGGCTGGTAACACCTCCACCTGCACCTTCAGTATTTCAGCCATTGATCAAATTGCACCGGTGCTCAGCGCATGCCCGCCAAATGTAACGGTGAATGACGCCAGCCCTTGCGGCGAAACAGTCAGTTGGGATCTGCCATCTGCTACGGATAACTGCACACCGCAGGATGAACTCATCGTCGCTTCCACTCCGGTATCCGGCAGCACTTTTTTTAACGGTACGACCGATGTCGTTTGTTTCGTACAGGATGCCAGCGGCAATTATGATTCCTGCACTTTCCAGGTAAAAATTAACGTGGCGAATCAGCCCGGTTTTGCCAATGTGCCGGAGAATATTTCAGTGACCGGATGCTCACAAACGCCCGTTTCCTGGATACCCCCGACGCCTTCGGGCTTCTGTAGTGTAGACACGCTTTATTCCAATTATATGCCCGGCGATTCTTTCCCTCTTGGCACAACGGTTGTATCCTACACGGCGGTAGATTCTACGGGACAAATAACGACGGCTACATTTACCATTACGGTCTCTGAAAGCGAGCCCCCCCAGATTTCCTGCCCGGAAAGCCCGATCGTCGTGAATATCGGCGGCTCCATCCTTTCTGATCCCGATGAGTTTCTCTTCTCTGCGGATACTGTAACGGGCTGTAACGGAGCGCGACTCGAATTTGACCAGCCTCTGGCTACCGATAACTGCGAAATTGCGTCTTTTGTACAATCCGCCGGTGGGATCTCGGGCGGGATATTCCCGATAGGCTCGGATACTTTGATGTATATAGCAACCGACTCTTCCGGAAACACGGCGCAATGCGTCGTGGTGATCCAGGTTCAGGGACTCGAACCGCTCAACGCCATGTCGAACCCGTCGCTCGGCTGCGTAAATCAGAGCGTGACCCTGTCGGCGGCATCTATTCCCGGCGCGACGTACGTATGGACTGGTCCGCAAGCGCCCTATCCAAGCACAAACCAGATCGTCGTAACGGGTTTTGGTACAAACACCTCAGGGCTTTATACGGTAACCGCCAATGTAAACGGCTGCCTGACGCCGCTTGATTCGGTCACACTGCAGCTGGCTACCGCGCCCGATGCTATTGACGATACCGACATATCGATTGCGCCCGGCACAACGGACACTTTCAACATCCTGACGAACGACATCCTCGTTCCGCCTTCCGACTTCAGTATTACGCAGGTCGGTGATGTGGTCGGTTTGACCAGTCTGGGTAACGGGTTGTTCTCCTATGCAGCACCTGATAATGGCGGGGAAGTATCTTTCCTGTACGAAGTTTGCTCAAAATCGTGCCCTGATCTGTGTGATATGGCATTGGTAACAATCCAGGTGGTAAGGGTTGAAGACTGCACTAAAATTCCTAATATCATCACTCCAAACGGTGATATGGTCAACGACTGGCTGGAAATTCCTTGTATCAATTCCGGCCTCTACCGTACCAATTCACTGGTGGTCTTTAACCAATGGGGGGATAAAGTCTACGAAGCTGCGCCTTACGACAACGACCCTGCCACCGCATGGAAGGGCACGCTCAACGGCGAGCCGGGCAAAGACTTGCCCGACGGTGTGTACTACTATATTTTCAAGCCGGGGCCGAATGAGCCGGTTATCAAAGGTTTTGTAGAAATATTCCGTTGAATAGGGTTTTGCGCGGTTGGAAGGTTTGAAGTCCCGGATGATTTTCTCATTATTTCATTCCAATGCTTCAATCCTTCAAACCGCGCAGCCTTCAAACCATTATGCAATGAAAAAACTGATATTCTTTCTCTGTATACTTTTTGCTGCCGGGGCGCTTCACGCACAGCAGGACCACCAGTACACGCAGTTTATGTACAACAAACTGATGTACAACCCGGCATATGCCGGTTCGCGCGGCACACCTACCATAACGGGTATTTTCCGCAGTCAATGGCTGGGATTCGACGGTGCGCCACAATCCGGATTGTTTAGCTTCAATTCCCCGTTTTTGACCCCCCGGGTAGGGGTGGGCGCCACCTTGTCGTATTTAAAAATCGGTCTGCAACGCGACTTCCACGCGTCGCTTGCCTATTCATACGACCTGGTTGCCAGCGAAGACGTTTCTTTGCGCGTCGGTATTCAGGGTTCGCTGCGCTCTTTGGGCCTGGCATTCAATGATGCCCAACCCATTTCTATCGGCGACCCTTCGCTCGACAATCAAAGGATTAACGACTTTTACGGGAACGTTGGAGCCGGCGTTTACGGCGTTTTCCTGAACCAGTTTTATGTCGGATTTTCCGTACCCCGTATTTACTCGAGCACCATTGGCCTGAATTCGGCGGCGAACCCGATCACCGCCAAAGAATACAGGCACTATTACGGAATGGCCGGGGGAATATTTCCCTTGAGCGAAGACATCAACCTGATGCCTGCCGTGTTGCTTAAATACGTACAGAACGCTCCGTTTGATGCTGACCTTAATATCAATCTGGACATCCGGCAAAAGGTGACAGCGGGCATTTCCTATCGTTTGGGCGGCAACGGCCCCGGCGAATCGCTCGATTTGCTGGTATTCTGGCAAGCCACACCGCAGGTCGGAGTCGGAGCAGCCTACGATTTTTCCTTGTCTGATCTGAAGGATTACAACGGCGGTTCCATCGAATTGATGATCCAGGCCGATCTGAAAAAAAGTAATAAAAAGAAGAACGTGTTCAGTCCGCGTTTTTTCCTGTAGTTTTTCATAGCCGTAAAACGTTCCGTGACTGAGAAACCGGGCGTCCGACGGTAAATAATCATCATCAATTTTCTCAAAAATCATGGGAATTATGAAAGCCCGAAAGCATATAACATTCATCATCGCCTTCTGCCTCACTGCCGGATTTTTGTCGGCCCAATCGGATGCCGAGCCTGTGACCGTACAGGTGAAGAACGAGGAGGCTATCAATACCAAGGGATTGGAGTTTAGTCCGACTTTTTTCGAGGACGGTATCGTTTTTATCTCCACCAACAATGCCGGTCTGAAAAAACTTACCGACAAAAAAAGTAACCAGTTCTATACTTCCATCCTGCGTTCACGCCGCAGTTCGGATGGCTCGCTGACCACAGCCGAACCATTCGCCAAGGAAATTTCAACGCAATACAACGAAGGCCCCGTTTGTTTCGACCGGACCGCCGAAGTGGTTTATTTTTCGCGAAATATCATCGTGGATGGCAAGGAAAAGTACAGCAAGGACGGCAGCCTCATGATGCGGATTTATTATTCGCAAAAAGAGGGAGACTTGTGGACCGAACCCAAACCTGTATTCCCGGTGAATGACGAAGGTTATGCCGATTGCCACCCGGCAATCAGCATTGATGGCGACAAATTATTCTTCGCTTCCAACAGACCCGGCGGAAACGGCGGTATGGATATTTATGTATCCTATCGTGTGGGTGAATCCTGGAGCGAGCCTGTGGATCTCGGAACGGGTGTGAATACGAGTGGCAACGAAGCATTCCCCTTCATTCATGCCGACAACACGCTTTATTATGCTTCCGATGGTATCGCAGGCGGACAAGGCGGGTTCGATTTGTATTATGTCATTCCGGAAGGAACGCAATGGACAAAACCGATCAATATGGGGGCCCCGTTCAATACGCGGGGCGACGATTTCGGACTGATCGTCGATCTGAACAAGATCAACGGTTACTATTCCTCCAACGGAAACGGCGGCGCCGGCGCCGATGATATTTTCAGTTTCCATACCGAAAACGGTAACCTGGACGATTACCTGCTTCAGAACAAACGGGTGCCGGACAGGGATCTGGATGTCAAGATCGTTGTGACGGACAAAGCATCAGGCGCTCCCATCAGTTTGTCGGCGGTTCAACTGCTTAATTACGACGCCAATAATGTCATCGGCCGCGACGAAGATGGCAATATGATCACGATCCAGAATGTAAACGGGCAGGATGTCATGAAAGCCATGCCTCCCGATAAGGGCATCAACGGCGAAACGGATTCAAAGGGGCGCTTTCTGACGGAGGTGAAACCAGGCAACTATGCGATCAGTGTATCCAAAAAAGGTTACCAGACAAAACAGTTGCGCGTTCAAATGTCCAAACCCGGAAACGAGGTTGCCGTTCAACTCGAAAAGACGCCCAATAGCGGGAAGTTACAGTGGAACCCTTCTGTATTCAACTATGTGACCAACGCTCCGCTTGCGGGCGCCACCATGGTGCTGACCAATAAAACGACAGGTGAGCGCGATACTGTTATTACCGATGCAAACGGCATGGTTGATCATTATCTTAACCCCAATACGAAGTATAAACTGGAATTGTACCAGGCGAACCGTATGGTTGGCAGTACGGAGATAGACACACAGGGCTGGTTGCCCAACCAGTTAACGATGCAGAATATTTCCGTAGCGCCGCTGCTGCCGGGTTCGGTGATCGAACTGCCCAATATTTACTATAATTTCAACGACGCCACCTTGCGCCCCGACGCCCGGAAGGACCTCGATCTGCTCGTCGCTGTAATGCGACAGCACCCCAGCATCAAGGTGGAACTGGCAAGTCATACCGATTGCCGGGGCAACGACCAGTACAACCAGCAACTCAGCCAGCGTCGTGCCAACGGCGTTGTCGATTACCTTGTGTCACAAGGTGTTGAACGTTCGCGACTCCGCCCGGTTGGATATGGCGAAAGCGAGCCGCGCAACAAATGCCGCGACGGGGTCGCCTGCACCGACCAGGAGCACGCCCGCAACCGCCGCACGGAAGTACGTATCCTTGCAGGCGTGCAGGGCGCCGCTATGGTTTATGTCGATGGCCAGATAAACGGATCCGCTCCGCCGCCCGACGAAAATGTCAATGTGGCGCCTCGACCGGCTGCCGGTGGAGGTTATATTTCGGTAAGCAGTGGCGACAAAGATTCTTATCACGTCGTTGCGGGCTCCTTCCTTATGGAAAATCGTGCGCAAAACCAGCTGGCTACCGTGCAAAAAGCAGGTTATCCCAATGCTCAAATCGTGCGTTTCCCCAATTCCACCTATTACTCGATCAGTGTTGGAAAATTTAAAACCCGGGGCGAGGCCGATGTGCTGAAACGCAAACTTGAAAAGGACAAGATCGACGCCTTTGTGCGGGCGGTGCAATAAAATAAGGTTTCGGGTTTGAGGTTAGCGGGCCCCCTCGTTACCAAAACCCGAAACCCTTTTTACTTTTGCGCCAACTTTCGGAAACGATGTTTGTTACCGCAATAAAGCAACAAAGGATTTCGACATGGCAATAATGATTACTGATGAATGCATCAACTGCGGTGCATGTGAGCCGGAATGCCCCAATAATGCAATTTATGAAGGCGGAGTTGAATGGGCCATTGCAGACGGGAATACCGTTAAAGGACAATATACTCTGGAGGATGGCGTAACGGTAGATGCCGCTAAAAAGAACAGTCCCGTATCAAATGACTTTTATTATATCGTTCCCGACAAGTGTACGGAGTGCGTAGGATTCCATGAAGAACCGCAATGCGCTGCCGTATGTCCGGTAGATTGCTGTGTCCCTGACCCCGATCGGGTTGAAACAAAGGACGAATTATTGGGGAAAAAAGAACGGCTTCATCTATAAAAGTGGCCGCCGTATTCCCGCCCGCCAACAGTTCCGAAAAAAACATCGATACCTGGTTATTTGCTTTTCTCGTTTAACGGGTGGAGGCAACAATCTTTTCAAACGCCGAACAGGCATCTGAATAATCAAATGTCCCGATGTTTCGCCAGAAATCAAGCGTTTCCTTTAATTGGCCGGCCGAAGACACCCCCAGCAATATGCCGCTCAGGCCCGTATGCAGCCCGGCATATATCAGACCAATATGGTTCATTGTTTTGAGCGGCGGCCGTACAAAGGCAGTATTGAGGCCGGGAAGGACAGAGCGTATTTTTTCAAGCGTACCGGCCGCTTTCTCCGGTTGCCCTCCCCGGGCAATGAATGTACTGCCTGTATCGTATTTTTCTTCCAGTTTGACCCCACCGGCATTGATGCCGTAGGCAAAAAAACGATGACTGGATCCCCCTGGAGCCGACCGCAAAGGCTCGTATCGGGCAAAATCCGACTGGAGAATATTATGTTTCAACTGAATGTCGAACGACAGGCCATACCCCGTGTTTGCTCTGGCATATATCTCCGGATAAGCGATGCCCGACAGACCCGGCCTGATGCCTGCTTCTGTCTGCAGACTTGACAAGGCCCCCAGCGAATCTCGGATTTCGGACTCCGAATCGCGATTATCCCAGTGAAGCATGATACAATCCAGGTTGGCGTCAAATACGCGGTGGTATTCTTCGCCCATCATCAGAATAAAGGAATGCGCCAGATTAATTTCCGGCGATCGCATATTTCCAAGGCTGCCGATTTTCATCGTGATTCGCAGGTCGCGAAGCCCGTGCGCATTTATATATTCCAGTAATATTTTTTCCGAGGCACGGAAATCAGCCGGATTTCGGTTGATAGGGTAGTTGGTGGCACAATCAATATCCCGAAAACCCGCTTCAAGCCAGATATCCAGCAGGCGGAATGCTTCCTGTCTCGAAACCGTCCAGCCCCATTGAGCAGAGCCTAAAATGAGTTTTTTCTCCATTCTGCTACCTTTTCTTCATTTTTGAGCCGCAAATATGCTACAACCAATCAAAATGATATGATAAACCTTCTTGTTGCCGACGAATCACATACAGAAATCGTCTCCGAAATGCTCGCCAGCCTGTTCGAAGAAGTGGGTCATACGCCTTCGGCTTCCGAAATCGCGTCTGTTTTTGCCGATATTGACACCGATGATCGTCATTCGACGCTTCTCGCTGTGAATGATGAAGGCGATGCCGTCGGCGTAATGACAATTGCGGAAACTTTGTCCCTTTACGCAGGTGGATACATCGGTGTCATCAATGAGTTATACGTCGTGCCGGAGTATCGCTCGGAAGGCGTGGGCAAAATACTTCTCGATGCTGCCAGGGATTTGGCAGACGAGCGCGGCTGGCGACGGCTGGAAGTGACTACGCCGGGCGCTGAGTACCAGAAAACGCTGCACTTCTACGAGAAGGAAGGGTTTCTCCCGATCGGCCCGAGGTATAAGTTCGAACTTTGAGGGCCTACGGCTTTCTTTTTTTTAACACCCGCATGGCCTGCATATACTGTTTGGCCAGGCGTGGTATGTCCACTTTGCTTCCGGTAGTATCATCCGACCATTTTACGGGCAATTCGCAGATTTTCAAGCCCTTCCATTCTGCAACGGCCAGCAATTCCGTGCTGAAAAACCAGCCGTTTGAAACGGCGCCCCCCTCCATGAGGATCGGAACAAATTCGCGCCGCAGCCACTTGAATCCGCACATGCCATCGGAAAAACGCGTACCGAGATAGGTTCTCAGCATAAAATTGAACACCCGCGATGTGATTTCCCGTTTTAATGTACGCCCAATGACGCGCGATTTTCTGTGCAGGCGGGTACCGTATACAATCTCGAAGCCTTCCGTTGACAGCGCATGATAGGCTTGTATGAAATGATTCAGATCTGTGGCGAGGTCCAGGTCCATGTAACCGACTATGTCGGCCTTGCTCTGTGTCCATGACGTTTTAAGCGCGAGACCGACACCCTTTTCAGGCACGCGTACCAGGGTGACCTCCGGCAACTCGTGTCCGAGTGCTTCGGCTATTTGCGGCGTGCGGTCGGTGCTGCCGTTGTCGGCGACTACGATGCGCCACTGACCATTCCCGGGAAAGTTTTTCTGCAAAAAACCGTACAGGATACGCAGCTGCCGTTCAAGCGTTTCTTCTTCATTAAGGACCGGAATGGTTACGTCGAAAGTCATCGTGTTTGCGATCAGTACAGGAATTCAGCCCGCAAAGAAAATCTGAATTTTCAAATTTGAGCGGACAACCCGATCTTGCAGAGATGAAAGGTGGTTTCCTTTTTAATTTTATCGGTCGTTTTGCATTACTTTGTCCGAAATTCCCGGATTGTCGACGACGATATTGGGAAGCCGGCTGGTTCATCCATCATTTTTGATCCGTATTCAGAAACAATGAGCGACTTTTTTAAAAAATTCAAATCCGTCTTTGTGGTCGAAGGAGAAGACGGCAATAGTCAAAGCCCAAACCAACAACAGCCCCAGCATCCGGCCGAAATGACATCTCCTCCGCCTCCCCGAAAAGCGCCGGTCGATGCGGGTGCTGCCACAGAAGGCTCCGTTAGCGACAAATTCGTGGAGGTTCTGTTGGGCGCACTTGAAAAAAACAACCAGGATGGATTCGATTACCTCGAGTTTCGCCAGGCTTTGAAAAATTTGTCCAAAATGCCGATGGACGAAGAAACGCGGTATCATTCGGCATATGCGATGGCCCAAACCATGGGTATTACACCTGCCAAACTGGTTGACTCCGCGCAATTTTACCTGAACATATTGGCAAATGAACAATCGAAGTTTAACGAGGCTCATGCCCAGCAACGGTCGCGACTGATAGGCACAAGGGAAGAGGAAGTAAAAAACCTCGAAGCCATGATCCAGCAAAAGGCAGAACAAATCAAACAACTGACCGGGCAGATAGAAGATCATCGCCGTCAGAGTGAACAAATACGCAAAGAAGTGAGCGACAGCACCATAAAAATTGAAAATACCAAAGCGGATTTCGAAGTAACTTTCGATTCCATTACCGGGCAGATCAAGGAAGACATTGGAAAGATTCAGCAACACCTCAAATGATCCGGAGCAGCCGCCTGTCGAACCACTTGAATCAATCAATCATCAGATCCTACAAACAATGAACGACTTGCATAAAAATCCGATCCTTGCATTCCTTGCCGGCCTGCTGGCGCTGTGGCTGATATATTTTGTCCTGAAACTTACCATCAGCCTGTTCTGGGTATTCGTGCTGGCATTTGTCGTACTTTATTTCATCAACGATCGCTTTCGCCGCTCGGTACGCATGTTTTTTAACAGCCTTTTTAATAGAAACTGAATCCATTGTTGCATTGCTTCCTTGCCGCATTGTCTGGATGAGAACACCACCACGACAATAAAGCATAAAGCAATGAAACAATAGAAGCAATATAACAATAACGATTTTCCAACTCACACATTCACGCAATTCGAAATGACTGATTTGCAACCGATCAAACCCAAAAGTTTCTGGGAACGACCCGAAGGCCTCACCGGAGGCGTTTTTATGGCTGCCATTTTGCTCGGCGGCGGGTTTTTACTCTATAAAGCGCTGCCCACGCTGATATCGCTCGCACAAAATACGCTGTACCTCGCCGGCCTGCTGGCTGCTTTGGCAGCAGTCGTTTACGTGGTGCTCGATCCCAAAATGCGCAACCTGATTTGGTATATGTACAAATCCGTCATGCGCTGGCTGACCGGTATTTTTGTGCAAATAGACCCGATCGGTATCCTGAAAAGTTACATCGACGACCTGAAGGACAACCTCGGCAAGATGAATGGGCAGATCAGCAGCCTGAAAGGCCAGATGTACAAGCTGAGCGAGATGATCAAGCAAAACCAGCGCAATATCCAGAACAACCTTGGTCTTGCCAGCAAAGCCAAGGAAACCGGCAAGGAAGCCATCATGGTGCTGCAGGCCCGCAAGGCGGGTCGCCTGCAGGAATCGAATATGAAACTCGAAGACCTGTACAAACGCATGGAAGTGCTCTACCGCGTGCTGACCAAAATGTACGAAAACTCGGAGATCATGCTCGAAGACCTGTCCGACCAGGTTGTGGTAAAAGAACAGGAATACAAAGCGATCAAGGCCAGTCACAGCGCTATCCGCTCGGCACAGGCCATCCTGAGCGGCAACAGCGACAAAAAATATATGTACGATATGGCCCTTGAGGCAATGGCCGAAGACGTAGGTCAGAAGGTCGGCGAAATGGAGCGCTTTATGGATATGTCCAAAAACTTTATGGACGGCATCGATCTCCAGAACGGCGTGTTCGAGGAAGACGGTCTCGCCATGCTGGAAAAATGGGAGAAAGAAGGCGTTTCCTTCCTGCTTGGCGGCGACAAAAGCAAATTGATAGCCAAGGCCAATAATCCTTCCGAGGTGCTCGATCTGAATGCACCCGTCCAGGCGCCTGCGAAATCATCGCGGGGCGGAAACCAGTACGATAACTTTTTCGAACAATAAACCGATAAAACCATTCACACATGGCTCGTCTAACATCTTTTTCAAAATTTCTCATAACCCTCCTCATCGTAGGTGTGGTCTTTTTTGCCGGCCGGTACTTTATGAACAATACCAAAACCGGCCAGGAACTAAAGGGAAAAGCCCAAACGGAAGATGGCGGCGGCGGACTTTTCAGCAGTTCTTCTTCCGATGCCAATACAATCGGCGTCGGAGTGGTGACCTGGGGCGGCTATGCAGGCGGCCAGTACTGGAACAATGGCTTCAAACCCAACGCCGAAAGCCGGTTTAAAAAAGACTACGGCTTCAACGTAGAGTTTAAAATACTCGATGACCCCACCGCCAGCCGGAACGCATGGAAAAACGACGAAGTACAACTGCTGTGGGCCACTGTGGACGCTTTGCCGACGGAAATGCCCGGCCTTGCAGCCTACGATCCCGTTGTGGTATTCCAGGCAGACTGGAGCCGGGGCGGCGACGCTATTGTGGTGCGCCGTGGCATCACATCGGTGAGCGACCTGCGCGGCAAACAGATCGCCGTGGCCGAATTGTCGCCCTCACATTCTTTCCTGATCTGGTTGCTCAGCGCGGCAGGCATGACGACCAACGATGTCAAGATCGTGGGTGTGCCGTCTCCCGTTGAAGCAGCCGACGCCTTCAAGGCCAATAACGTGGACGCTGCTGTGGTCTGGTCTCCTTTTGATGAAGAATGCGTGCAAAAAGTACCCGGAGCCCGTATCCTGCAAAGTACCCGAAACGCTTCCAATATCATTGCCGACGTATTTATCGCCAAACGTAAATGGGTGGAGGCCAATCGCGAACGCGTGCAGCAACTTTATGAAGGCTGGATGAAAGGCGCCGCCGAGATCAATGGCAACCCGTCTGCCAAACAGGAAGCCGCCCAGATACTGGCCAATGCCTTCGACGGATTTTCCAAAGACGACGCCATCAAGGCTATTGACAATGTACGGCTCTGCACCCACGGCGACAACCTGAATTTTTTTGGACTGAACCGCGATTTTAAAGGTGTGACCGGCGAGGAATTATACTCCCGTATGAGCAAGGAATACCGTAATGCAGGCGTTTTGAAAGGCAGCGATGTTGTACCACCGTGGGCAAAAACTGCCTACTTCGGCGCCGTGGAGCACGCCACGCTTACCGGCAATGAAAATGCGGCCGAAGGGCAAAAAACATTTGCAAATATCTCGGAAAGTGAAGCGAAGAACAAGGAGGCTGTCGCGACCAAACGCGTGAGCATTTCCTTCCGCAGCGGTGAGTTTCAACTAGACGAAAATGCCAAGTACATCGTCGACAATGAAATGGTTCCCATCGCCAAGGCCTTCGCCAACAGCCGGGTCCGCGTAGAGGGCAATACCGACAATGTGGGCAATGCCGCATCCAACGTTGCGCTTTCCAAAAAACGGGCCCAGTCCGTTATCGACTATCTTGTCAAAGAATACGGTATGCCGCGCAGCCGCTTTATTGTCATCGGTAATGGCCCGGACAACCCCGTTGCCGACAACAGTACGGATGAAGGGCGCAAGAAAAACAGGCGGACGGATTTTGAGTTGGTGGAAGAGTAAACAGTCGTTTTTTTGCGAATGATCCAATATGGAACACCCGGTTTACAAACTTGTAGGCCGGGTGTTCCGTTATAACCGTATCGATATGTTTCAATCCATTCGGACCTTGATATGAACCACCTCCAACACGAAACTTCCCCATATCTTCTCCAGCACGCGCACAACCCGGTTGACTGGTACGCCTGGAAACCCGAGGCCTTTGCGCGGGCGCGGGCCGAGCAAAAACCCATTCTGGTCAGTATCGGCTATTCCACATGCCACTGGTGCCACGTGATGGAACGCGAATCATTTGAAAATGAGGATATTGCAGCGTTCATGAACGAAAATTTCATCAATATCAAGGTGGACCGGGAAGAGCGCCCCGATGTGGATGCTGTGTACATG
>JAKOXM010000667.1 GCA_029781095.1 Bacteroidota bacterium | reverse complement strand
CGGGTCGGGCACAGGCTGCGGGTTGGCGCCGGGCTTCTGATAATCATCGGCAAGATTGAGAAACTGCGCAATGTCCGTGTTGATTGGCTGCGGGTAGTCGGTTTTCAGCCAGTCTTCGTATTTGTAAAACTCGGTAAGGTCGCTGATCACCTCGTCGGGGACGCGCAATGCGCCCCCAAGTGTGAGGATGCCGCCGAGCGTGCCGTTGGGGTCGAGACCATCGATGGTCCAGCCGGGTTCCTGGGTATCCATGTCGCGGCGGCCCACGCGTTCATCGGCGGGTTTGGCTTCGAGCAGGCGGACGAGGTATTCAAAATCGCCGACTGTGCCGGTGCGGAAATACCAGCGGTGGTAATAAGGGAAATCCGTTTGGTCGGGCTTCTGGCCCCAGGCATATTGCGAGGCAAAATCGGGATTGACATCCAGCCCGAGTCCGGCCTGTCGCCCGCCTTCGTAAGCAGGAACAAGAAAAGCGTGGTAACCCGCGCTGGGTTTCAGTTTACGCGGACTCATGATACGCGCATACGCAAGGTCGGGATTCTGTTTCAGCGCGGCGTCGAGTTTCGGCAGCACGGCGTTCATATCGGTCGACAGGATTTCGCCGTCATTGGCGCCCAGGTCGCGGTTTACGTGGATATGCGCCCAGGCCCAGAGTTGTTCCGGCGGCTGAAATTTGGTGGCGGCACTTTCTACGTGAATAAAAGGCAAGGGCTTGTCCATGAGGTTTTTACCATCCTCGAATTCGCCTTCTTCCAGCACCACAAGCGCCAGCCAGGGACGCAGGCGATGTGCGGGTTCATCTGCCTTGCTGGGCGTATAGCGCCAGGGGAAATCCTCATCGTAAAAATCGATGTAGGGCAGGTAGTTGGCCTCGAAGTTGGTGATCCAGTTGCGCGGCTCGTTTTTGATGATCGCGCGCGGATCGATACCCACGATGTCGCCGGGGCCGTAGAGCTGTACGTCTTTGGGAATGGTCTCCAAAACCGTTCCGCCCCCGCTTACGGCCTTGCCCTCCAGTTTCAGTTCGAGGTGAAAACTGGCGCGCAGTTTCACGGGATCCTGGTCGGGTTGCTGGATCTTGTTTGCCAGCCCTACACGGAGGTAGGGGAGAAAGGAATATGTGCCGAGTGGTTTGTCCATAACTTGGTCTTTTTGGTCATTGGAGTGTTTTTCATCATTTTTGCCGGCCGTTTTACCCCCCGTAGCCAAAGGCAACGGAGGGCTCTTTTTTCGTCATATTCTCATACCGCTTCGTATTGCGGTATCACGTGCAGCGAATCGTACAACTCCGGCTGCGCCGACACCTGTTCCTGTATAAACTGATGCGCCAGGGTTTCGCTGGCAAAACTCATCGACTGTGCATTGAACGCCTTGTTGTTTTCCGTGAACGCCACCGTAAATCCGGTATCCTTGACCTTCACTTTCGGTTCGTCGATGAAAGGATCGAGGCTGGATTTGTAGTGTTTGGAAAGTCCTGATTTCGTCACTGCCGCACCGTTCAGGAAATGGCCGAAGAAATTGGCCGTGAACAATTTAAACCGGCGGCGGAAGCGCTTGAAGTTATTGTCGATGATGATCTGTTCGTATCGCACCCGGCGTTTGGCCATTTTTGATGCGCCCAGTTGCTGGGCCCCGGACGAAAGCAGCACGCCGCCGTTCAGGGGATCGAAAGCCCTTTGGGACAGTTTGTCGGCGTCACTGAGGTTGACGAACTGGGCTTTGGCAAACTGCTCGACGGCATCGGCGGCTTTATCCAGCCCTGCCGTGGGTGTCAGGCTAAAATCATTGGCGTCCGAAGGTTTCTGACTGCCGACCTTGTCGATTTTCAAACCGAGGGGTACGCCGCGCTGGCTGATGCGAAGGGTTCCGAGCGGGTGCAGCACCTGTGCCGTTTCGGCATCCGTAAGTTTGCGAAGCGATACCAGCAGGTTGTTGCCTGCCGGCAATTCGGCCTTCCAGTTGTCGAGTTTTTCCAGTTCGCCTTTGATAAGCGGCATGACGGCCACAGGCGGCAGGGTGGTGTCCTTGCTTTCGCCCCAGGTGATATCAAAATCGGCGGAAATGTCGAAAAACAACAGGCTGAGCGTGCCGGTGCCGTGCGCGCGCCAGGGCGACGGACCTTCGAGTGACAGGTGCAGGCTGATGCTGAACAGGCCGATGCCGAATACCTTGAGCGATACCGATGCCGATATTTCGATGATGAAATAAAACGGCGAAAACTGGAACAGCGCGTCGAATGCGAGGTGACCCTCCACGGAAGCTACGCTTACGTCGATTTTCAGTTCCGCCTTGGCGCCGAATTGTACGGTATTGGACGTAACGGCGAAATACCCTTCCACACGGATACGTGCTATGCTGGTATCCAGAATGTTGACCGCAATCCGTTTGGGACTTGGGAACGGCAAAGGCGGCGGGTTGAAACGCGGGTGGAAACCGCCGACGGAGACGACGAAATTGGCGTCGTCGCCCCAGGCTACCAGCAGGCCCATTTCGCCTTCGATGGTCAGGAATAGTATCCGGGATTCGAAAATACTGGCAAAGAAATAGAGCCGCTTTTTGTCGAACTCGATGGCACCGGCAAAATTGACCTGCAGGAGGATAAGCGCGGCTTCTTCGGTGGGCAAAGCCACTTTCAGGATACCCAGAATGGCAATATTGCCCGGAATTTCGATAATAACGCCCAGTGAAACGCTGATGAGCGTCGGCGTTCCCCATCCGAGTTTGGCCATCGGCCCGATGAGGAATTTTCCTTCGTAGGGCGGGAAAATGGTGCGCAGGTCGCTGATGATGCGCGGAGCATTTTCCACCGGATTTTCGGGGAACATGATGCTGTTGATCGATCCCGTACGGACGCCTTCCATCAACGGCGGCAAATTCATGGTGCGGTTGAGTCCGAGCAAACCGCCCAGACCGAGCAGTGTGAATCCGAACCCCAGTTGAATGCCGGTACCGAACTCCGCCGTAATAATGAGAAGCAGCGAAAAGCCTTTGGAACCGTCGGGCATTTTGGTCGTGATGAGACCGATCGCTTTTACGGTGACGATTTCCAGGATGGACAATTCCAGCACGCCTGCATATTCTTCCCGGTCAAAATCGAAATAGAGATAGCCGCCGCCTTTTACCACGCCGACGTCGAGGGATAGCCCGACGCCGTTGGGCGGCCTGAACCCGAAGCCGATATCGAGCGGTCCGAGGTTGCCCTTGCCGTTGTCAGGGAATTTCATCGGCACGGATACCCCGATTTTGTCTACAACGGCTTTCAAAGGCCCGAGGTTGGCTGCCATTTGCACCGCCAGATCGGTGTGCAGGGGCGCGTCCGTCCCGAAACCGACGATGATGTAGACGCCCTTGATCTCGGCGATACCGAGGTTGATATGCACCGGCAGGAGCAATTCGATAGCGCCGCTGCCGATCAGTTGAAGCCCCGTGGATGGCGTCCAGGTGCCGGTCAGATCGAAATCGGCTTCCATGCCGAAGCCGGACAGGATTTTTTGTAGAAAACCGTCGCCCTGACTGAGGTCGATCACGAGTTTCCCCTGCTTTATTTCTATCTGGACGCTCGGTTCGGCTTCCGCCTGATTGGTGGCGGAATTCCATTTGGCATTAAAGCCCATCGAACCGCCGATGGATTTGCTTTCGAGACGACTGCCGCCCGTGGTGCCGATGAACATCACTTTACGGTCGCCGGGGTATTCCGCTTTCAGGCCAAGCAATACTTCAAAATTGAGCTGCGCGCCGCCGGAGGCCTGCAATCCCGCATCGAAGGGCGCCTTGATAACGCCATGTACGCCTGCGTTGAAGGTGCCTTTCGATTGCAGGGTGGCTTTCCAGGGCCCCGCGATATCGAGGGTTTGGCTGGTTTCAAAATTGGCGGGTATCCGCAAATCGATGCTCAGGGCAGGCGGTACGGATGTGTCGGCCTGCAGGCTGAAGGCGTAGGCTTCCAGAACGAATGGCTGGCTGCCCACTTTATACAGTTCCACCGGGAAACCGAAGCGCTCCAGCATGCTTTTCACCCTGTTCAGGAGCAATTCGCCGTCAAAATTGTTTTGGCCGAAATTGTACAGGTCTTTTAAATGCTTTTCGGGGTCTTTGAACAGGTCGATGATATGGTTGAACTGAAGTTCCCGCTTTTGATATTCTGCCTGCAATTTTACAGGGTCCGCCTTGATCACGTCGTTTTCAACGATCCCCAGCACATTAAGGGTGGAAGAGAGCGTCGGGAAGTTCTTGTCCATATACTCCACAGCCATGTAATGGAGGATCTTCACCGCGAGTTTTTCGCCGAACTGGTTTATCTCATTCACCTGCGCCGGGGTAAATCCCATGCCTCCTGCGGCATTTTTAACGGCATTGCCGAGATTACTGAGGGCGTTGATCAGTTGAATGACTTTTTCCAGCAAATTTTTACCCGAGGTAATGATGCCGGATTCGTCCTGATTGTCAATGGCCGTTGCCAGCGATTGAATAATGGGCGGCAGGTCGGCGACGATGCCTGCGGGTGGCCCGAAAGCGGCGATCACTCCCTGGCTTTGGCTGAGGGCGGAGGGCACACTAAGCCCCAGCCTTTCAATGATGTCGGGGCCGAGCAGATCCTTCAGCGGTTCTAAAGCCTTGCCGACCTCGCGGGCGATGATTTCGATGGTTCCCGGTGCACTGGGCATAAGTGAGAGCAGTGAGAAGGGGTGAAAAGTGAAAAAAATGCTTTGAACTGTTGTTCAGGGGGATGTCAGACCATCACCGGTTCGGATACTTCCTGTCCTTTGAATACCTCCAGTAACTGCCGCACGCTCAAACCTTCGCCGACAACGGATATCCAGTTTCTCACATGCTCGTCGATGTCAAGGGTAAGGGTGTCGCTTCCGTAACGTTTTAATATGTCGGCGATCCGGTTGAGTCTGTCGCTGAGTCTGATCCCTGCTATTTCGACGGGCAGGGGTTCTTCCTGCTGGTAGGCTGCCTGCATCCCCATACGGATTAGTGCGGGTCCACCGTTTCGGTGCCACACCGTCGCTACCCGCTTGTTGGTATTGATCAGGGTGTGTACTTCGGAAAAATGCCTGTTCACCAGGTCGGTGTAGAACCTTCCCTTTGGTACGGAGAAAAATTCGTCGCGGAGCGAAAGCAGGGGAGAGGCGGGCGCCGAAAAATGGACCGCCACGGCCGGCTCGGCAGGCGGCGGCGCCGGCGACCTGGGGGCTCCGGGCGGGTCGGGCACGGCGTCCACAGCAGCCTTGACGTCGAGTTTGCCCCAGCCCCAGTCGTTGTTCGGCAAAACCTGTCCGTTAACGGGACGTGCAGTGCTTTTCAGGAAATCCCGAATTTGGGTAAACGACAAGGTCGGGTTCTTTTCGAGCATCAGCGCAACGGCGCCCGTGACGTGTGGCGCGGCCTGGCTGGTACCGTTAAAGTCGACATAGAAATCGTAGCAGCAATCGCAGCAGCAGCCTCCGCGTTTTTCGGTTGCCGCAGAAGTGATGGCAACGCCGGGCGCCGACAGGTGCGGCCTGATATTGCGGTCGTCGGCAGGCGGGAAACGCAGCAACGGTCCGCGACTGGAAAAATCGGCCAGTTCGCCGTTCCGGGAGCCCTCGGTGGCATAGGCGCCCACGACGATCACGTTGTCGGCGACGGCATAAGGGCTTACGGTGGTACTTTTCGGGACGGTTATGCCGCCGCCCGCTACGAATGTGGGGCCTGTTTTCAGTGTGCTCCACGCGTGAAAATCGGTTGCCGTTGCAGCAGTATCTTCCAGTCGGAGAATCCATTCGCCGCTTTTGTTCAACCCGTTTTTGCCGTTTGTCTGGGGAGGTGTGAAATTGACCCAGATATCGCCGTTGTCATTGCTGATCGTCACGGAGCCGCCATTGTTGATCGAGGCGAATGTCTGGGTATTCCCGTTGGTGACAAATGCGCTCATGGCGCCTCCCGGCGGTTGAACGGCCGCGCGCAGGTTGGAGCCGGTATAATGGGCGTCTACCAGGAGGGCGTCGCTGCCGGACATGTTGAATTTCAGATCGGTGTGATTGCCCGAAGGCACGTTGCCTGTTGCGTGCCGGTTGGAATCGCCCTCGTTTCCTGCAATAAATATAATAGCCAGACCCGTGGGGAAGGCATTGAGAATGTGATCGATGGAGACTTCGTTTGATCCCCTGATATCCCTGCGGCCATTGTTCCGGTAGATACTCAGGTTGATCGCCACGGGGGCGCCGCCGGCCCTGTTCAGGATGTAGCGGATGGCATCGACCACTTCGCTTCCGGTGGTAGCGGGGTCGCCGGCGGTGAGTCCACGCATCCGGACGACGATCAGATCGGCTTCCGGCGCTACGCCTACATACGTATATGCGCCGCAGCAGGAATCGCTTTGCGAACCGTCGCCGACAGAAATGCCCGCTACGTGGGTTCCGTGCCCGTTGGTATCCTTATGCCTGACAATCGTCTCCGGATGGGCGTTGGCAAGCGCATCTCTGATTGCATTGCGATCGTATTCGACCCCGTAGCCCAGGTTGACGGTGCCGAGCGTGGGATGTGCAATAGGGCCGGGAACGCTGTCGCCTCCCTGGGCGGTAAGGGTCTGGTCCCAGATATGGAGGATTCTGGTCGTATTATCCGCTTTTCTGAAGGTTTTGTGGACGAAGTCGATGCCGGTATCAATCACGCCGACGATCACGTTTTTTCCGGTTCGGCCGCTCCATGTGTCGCCGCTTCTGCTCCAAACCAGGTTCGCGCGGATATCCGGAATGCTTTTATCCAGCCCGATGGATGGCGGCGGCGGTTTTTCGATCAGAATGACATTGGGGTGTTCGGCCAGTTGTTCCAGCAGGCCGATCGAGATTTTGCCGACAACGACGCTGCCCGATTCGCTGATGACTTCGAGCCCAAGGGCCTTCAGCGGCTCAAGACTGTCGCGGTATTGGAGAAAAAAGGTCACTTCCTCGCCGGAAACAGACTCCAATCCGGCTTCTCCCGGCGATTTGACGGCGCGACTTTCTTTACCCGGATAGCCTTTCTCGGATAAAAGTATCCGTAATTCAGGTGAGATTTTTTTCATCGGTACGGGGATTAAGGTGTTTGTTAATGTTCCCAGGTATTCTGGAAAACTACTGAATGGCAAGCAAATTCCTCCGGAACAGGTGTGCGGCTACGATTGCCACAAAGGCAACGTGTGTCAGAAAAAATCTTCAGAAAACAAAAACAACGGCAGGGGGAGCGCCGAGAAAAATGGGGAGAGCGGAGCGGAATTGAAAATCGGTATGTGTCTGTTTTTCATCAGGTGATAAGGATTAAGTCTGGAAAATCTGCTTTGGGCACGACAAAAGTAACCGCCTGCCGGAATAATCCAAATCTGACGTAAAACTTTAACACAAAAGGCAAAATGACGTCACTTCCGGGTTTGCATACGGTTCCTGAAAAGTCCTGTTCCATGCCGGGCCGTTCGGTATGAAAACCGTTTCGGAGACCCGCTCGTATATATTTTTTATTTGCAAGCTCAATGCCTGTTCAAGACTTGTTCAAAAGCCTGGACATTTTCATAACATCGTTAATCATTTGTTCAAATTATTGGAAATGGTTTGCTGCCACCGAAAAATCATTCACTTTTGCCCCGTCACTACGCCTCCACAAAGCGGTGAATGGCAAACAGTACATGCAAGACCATCTCGTTTCACGACTACAACAACAGGACCGCGCCGTCATCGGCGAACTGTACGACGCCTATGGCGCGGCGCTGTTTGGCGTGGTACTGCGCATTGTGCAGTCGCGGGAATTGGCAGAACAGGTTTTGCAGGATACTTTTGTGAAGGTTTGGCGCAACAGCGGCAGTTACGATGTATCAAAAGGCCGCCTGTTTACGTGGCTGGTAAATATTGCGCGCAATACGGCGATCGACGCGACGCGTACCGCACATTTTCAACACTACCGAAAAACCGATTCACTCGATAATCTCGTACATAAGCCCGGCGGCGAATCGCTGAACCCCGACCACCTTGGTGTGAAGGATGTGGTGAGCCGTCTGGATGAAAAATATAAATCGCTGATCGACCTGGTCTATTTTAAAGGATACACACAGGAGGAAGTGGCCGAAGAGACGGGAATTCCGCTCGGTACGGTCAAAACCCGCCTGCGGTATGCGATCGGAGAATTGCGAAAAATGTTTGGGGAAAGTTTCGCTGCGGTGCTTGCACTGGCTGCTTCGCTTTTTTCCGGGCCTTAAAAAATAAAGTGCTGCCTGAACGGGCCGCTCAAATAATCATGGATATTCAATCATTCATCGAATCGGGTTTGCTGGAGTCGTACGTACTCGGACAGTGCTCTGCTGAAGAGCGGGAACTGGTCCTGCGTATGGTCGCGCAGCATCCGGAAGTTCGCGCCGAGCTGACGGCCGTCGAGCAGGCGCTCGAAGGCTATGCCGCCGCCAACGCGGTGACCCCGCCCGATTGGATGAAAGGCCGTATCCTCGACAGCATAAAAGACGAAACGCCTGCACCCCGCCCGAATGGTCGTTCGGGCGGCCGCAGAAACGGGCTGAATATCGCCGTACAGATTCTTTCCCTCGTTTTGGCATTCGCAGCCGCTGTCCTTTTTTATCAAAACAGCCGCCTGAACACCGAAAAAACAAGCCTCGAAGCGGCCAACGCCAAACTGCGCGCACAGGTAGACGATTGTATCAAACGCGATCAGGAATCAGAACAATTGAAAAAGGCCGTTGTACTGCTGCGCGACCGGGATACCCGCTTTGTGCCGCTCGACAACGGCAAGGGCACTGCCTATGCCTATTATAATTCCGTCCGGAAGGAAGTCGCGCTTGATCTCGGCGGGCTGCCTGCGCCGGAGCACAAAAAATATTTCCAGTTCTGGGCTATCGTGGAAGGAAAACCCGTGAGCATGGGAATGGTTAATTTGCAATCCACCGACGGCTGGCAGTTATTGCCGTATATCGAGCATGCCACGGCACTTGCAGTGTCGCAGGAAGACAGCCCCACGGGAAGCCCCATGCCCACACAAGTGGTTATGATTGGAAATATTCCCGGCTAAGTAACAATCAAAAAACATCTTCCAATCTCGATTTCAACCCACGAATTCATTCGTGGGAAAAAAATAGATAAGAAACGGAGCATATCAAACCGATTTATCGGTTGACCATCCAATCGTTTTCCGCATAACCCCCACGAATGAATTCATGGGTTAAAGTCGAGAGATTATCTATTAATCGTTACCAGGCCTGATTTTTTTGCGAGAAGTTCTACTGCCGGGAACGCCATTTCGTCGATTATTTTATTGCTTTCCCGAATCAAAAACGCTTTTTTGTGGCGTCGTACCTGATTCAAACAGATGCATAGCCGTTTTCCCGCTCAAATTTCTTTCCTGCTCTCAGTGCCCGATCTGTTTAAACAGGAACTATACCTTTCCAAAACCATGACACACGAAGAAAAACAAGCCAGTGCCGCCGAAATTGTAAAGAACCATGTCGGTTTTTCGCTGGGCGCCGCGCTCATTCCGATGCCTGCCGCCGACCTGTTCGCCGTAAGCGCCGTGCAACTTAATATGTTGCGCCAGCTGGCAAAACTCTATAACGTCGGCTTTATGGATTCGCTGGGGAAAAATGTGATCTCCGCAGTTGCCGGAAGTAGCGCGGCCCGCCTGGGCGCCAGTCTGGTAAAAGCCATTCCGGGCGTCGGCACGATCGTAGGCGAATTGAGCATGCCCCTTTTGTCAGGCGCATCCACCTATGCACTCGGCAGGGTGGTGGCCAATCATTTGCACGCGGGCGGCTCGCTCGACGATCTTGACCTGAAAAGCGCCCGAAATGGCTACCAGTCCGAGATAAAAAACGGCAAGCGGGTGGCCGAAGAACTGACGCAAACGGAGCCGGCCAGATCGGACACCGATGACATGCTGGACAAACTGCGCAAAATGGCCGAGATGAAAGACGCCGGCATCCTGACCGAAGAAGAATTCAAACAACTCAAGGAACGGCTTCTGGCACAGGTTTAGGGCGGTTTTCACAGCGGCTATCGCCTTTGTCTGCTACCGTTCTTTTTCCATAGGTTTGCACGATCTATGGTGCTTCCCTTTTCCGGTAATCTATCGACCTCGCGGGCACTGCAATTGTTCCAGGTCATGCGCATGGGGTCGGTCATCGCAACCAGCATTCTGTTGGCCAAAAGCGGACTGAGTACGCCGGAGATCGGCACGTACGAAATGCTGCTTTACATCGGCACGATCCTGACTTTCTTCTGGGTCAACGGTTTGTTGCAAGGCATGCCGCCCGTGTATGCACGCCTGAACGGAGATGATCGCAAGGCATTTGTTTTCAACAGTTTTCTCGTTTTTCTGGGCATCTCGGCGGGATTGTTCCTGCTGCTTTTTTTTGGAGAAAAATGGATGACGCCGATCCTGACGGGCAAACCCGAAGTGCCGTATTTCAGGATATTTTGCCTGTATTTGCTCCTCAATTTGCCCACATTTCCGGTCGAGTACTACTACCTGCTGCATGAAAAGCCCCGGCAGATCACCATCTGGGGCGCTGTGGTCTATGGCTTGCATATTGCAGCCTTGTACGTGCCCGTCGCATCGGGATTCGGATTGGCGGGCGGCTTTTTTGCCCTGAGCGTGCTGAGTGCGTGCAAACTGACATGGACAGTGGTTCTCGTTGCCCGAATGGGCAAACCGGAGTTCAGGCCCGATCTGCTCCGGCGGTATCTGCATTTCTCGGCGCCCCTGATGCTCAATGTACTGGTTGGCAATTTTATCGTGGTATTCGACAGCTGGCTCGTCGGCTGGTATTACCGGGACGAGACGACATTTGCCATTTTCAGGTACGGCTCGCGGGAGTTTCCCCTGGCAACTGCGCTCGCCACGGCATTGGGGATAGCCATGATCCCCCGGCTCACAGAAAACCTGCCGGCCGGGTTGCAGGAACTGAAAAATAAGACGCGGCGACTGATGCACCTGTTATTCCCGCTCACCATTGCGCTTCTGTTCTTGTCCGGCCCGCTTTTCCCCATGGTGTTTAACGCAGATTTTGCGGCAAGCGCCCCCTTGTTTAATATTTACCTGCTGATCACCGCCAGCAGGGTTCTGCTGCCCAATGCCATCGTGTTGTCGAAAGGAGCGCCGCGCTCGATCTTCTGGGTTGGCGTGATCGAACTGGCCGTCAAAATTGTGCTCGGTTTCCTGTTTATCCAATGGTGGGGGCTTACCGGGGTGGCATGGTCGGTGGTATGCGCCTTCTGGCTTGAAAAACTGGCGCTGATGTGGGTGCTGGAAAAAAAGCACGACGTGGCGACCCGTTCGTGGCTGGATACCCGCTGGTACGCCGGATACCTGGCTGCCTTGCTGGCGGCCTATTATTTTTCCTCGTTTTAGACGGCTGCCATGATTGCCTTGATCATGGCCACATCGCTTTCCCAGTACCATTCTTCCAGTCCCGGAATGTCTTCCCGGCCCTGCACCACTTTTTTCTTGCCGGTGAAGTGAAACTCTCGCGCCCCGGTGGTGCTCGCAATTTCGTGGATATTGTCGGCCGAAATACCTGCGCCGGGCATGACGGCAATGCGGCCTGCGGCCTGATCCACGATCTTTTTCAGCAAAAAGCGCCCTTCCATTGCCGTAGGCGCCTGGCCCGAACTCAGCACGCGCCGATAAGCCAGCGCGACGAGCTGTTCCAGCGCGAAACCCGGATCGGCCGTAAAATCGAAGGCGCGGTGACATACGATCTCCATAGTCCCAGCGGCTTCTTTCATGGCGTTCATAAACGGCAGATCGAGCTGGTTATCGGTCGTCAGTGCGCCCACAACCACGCCGTTGGCGCCTGCCTCCCGGCAAAACCGGATATCGTCGAGCATAATGTTTCGCTCGTGCTCCGTGTAGCAAAAATTGCCCTCACGCGGGCGTATGAGCACGTTGACGGGAATGGCCAACTGCCCGACTGCAGCCCGTATCAGCCCCGGCGAAGGCGTAAGCCCTCCGACGTCGAGCGCGGAGCATAATTCGATGCGATGCGCGCCGGCGCGTTCGGCGGCCAGGGCGGATTGTATGTTGACGGCGCAGATTTCGAATGTCATGTGTACCGGAATGGTTGTTGAGCCGGCAATTTCGGGTTTTTCCGCCGATTGTAGCGTCAGGGGCAGCGAACCGGCCTTTCTGCCGCTCCATGCAGTTCACTTTATCCGTCTCTTTTACCTACCTTCGGCCTCTGTCCAAACTGATTCCTATGCGTTATCCCGCTTTCCTTGCCCTGGTAATTTCCATGTCCGTGCAGGCCGGTGCACAGGACCTTCATTTTTCCCAGTTTTACCACCATCCATTGCAGTACAATCCCGCCCTCACCGGCGTGTTCCGGGGCGACCTGCGGGCATCGGGCCTGTACCGGAGCCAGTGGACAAGCGTGCCGGTGTCGTACAGTACCTTTTCCGGTATCGTCGACTGGAAGACGATCAACCGCGAGGCCAATATGTTATCCATCGGCCTGATGCTGCAACACGACCGGGCGGGCGACGCGGCCCTGAGCTGGACGCAGGTAGGCGCGACGGCGGGCGTTGCGCATGCCCTGGGCGAAAACCAGGCGCTTTCTGCAGGCGCAGGTCTGGCGCTTGTTCAGCGCTCGTTCGATATTTCCGGCCTGAAATTCCGCAATCAGTGGACAGGGGAATTGTACGACCCGAATTTGCCGACAGGCGAAAACTTCAATAAAGGCTCGGGACTGGCGCCCAGTTTTTCGGCCGGACTGAACTGGCACTATGGCCCGGTCGATTCCCGGACGCGCCTCGATGCCGGCGCCGGGGCATTTCACCTGAACAGGCCGAAAATCAATTTCCGCGACGATGCCGACCAGCGCCTGCCGATGCGGTTCAGCCTGCTGCTCAACGGCGCTTTGCAAACAGGCGACATGACGGACGTGGTAGGGTTCGGCGTTGCCCAGAAAATGGGGGCTGCCCGCGAAATAATTGCAGGCGGAGGGCTGAGGCGCCTGCTGACACCCGATAATAACCTGGCCGTACAATTCACGGTCGCCATGCGTCTCGGCGACGCGCTTATCCCTGCCTTCCAGCTGGAGTGGCAGAACTGGACCGCCGGCATCAGTTATGACTGGAATATATCGGATTTTGATGTGGCCACGAGCAATCGCGGCGGTTTTGAAGTTGCGGTGGTGTACCGTGTTTTGCCGGTGCCGCCGGTTAAAACCTACAAGGTATGCCCGATCTTTTGAGGCGTATTTTGTTTAAAATAAACATTTATTTGTTCTTTTATTTGTTTTGTAAACTGAAAATACCCCTCTTTGCGTTCTGAAGGCATGCCTTCCAAAATTCCCGAAACCGAAAACTGAATCCATAATTTTTATGAAGTCAGTATCCAGCCTACCTGCTTTAATCTTTTTCTTACTCTCCACCGTTGCCGCCTCCGGACAGTCGCTCCGATCATACGAACGCGCCGGCGATGCTGCCTTTAAGAAAAAAGACTACAGTGCGGCCGTGCAACACTATGCCACGGTACTCCAGCGCGACGATGAAAATTACTCCGTCCTTTGGAAATACGGCGAATGCGCCCGCCTGTTCTTTGCCTATGGCGAGGCAGAAAAATCGTACAAAAAAATAGCGGCTTCAAAAAAGCACGTCAAGGATTTCCCCTTGCTCGAATATCGCCTCGGCGAGGTGAAAAAAGGGCAGGGTGATTATGCCTCGGCGGCCGAATACTTTGAAAAATTTCTGGCGGATCATCCGAAAACGGACGCGGAATACCTGGAAAAAGCACGTGCTGAGGTCGCGGTCTGCCGCAATACGGAACTGCTGTCGACGGAAAGCCGGGAAGTTGAGATAAAAAACCTGGGCAAGACCATCAACAGCCCTTACAGCGATTTCGCACCCGTCGTGGTCGGCGATACGCTGTTTTTTTCGTCCTATCGTTTCGATAAAAAAGGCGATCGCAGCAAGCCCAAACAGAAACTTACCAAGGTAATGATCTCCTCGCACGGGGGGCGTGCGCGTGAGCCGGGCCGCGGCTTTCCGACCACCGACACAGCACACATTGCCCACACGGCCTTTTCACCCGACGGCCACTACGTCGTATTCAGCGTTTGCAAAAACATCAACGCTTACGATATCCGCTGCGAACTCTGGCTGACAGTCGTGGATCGCCGCAACCGCTGGCTGCCGCCCGTCCGGTTGCCCGAGCCCATCAACGCCCCCGGATATACCACCACGCAGCCTTCCATCGGATACGACGAATATTTCCAGGGACCGGTGCTGTGGTTTGCGAGCGACCGCCCGGGTGGAAAAGGCAAACTGGACCTATGGTACGTACCCCTCGACACGGTCTTTTTCTGTCCATGCGCCTTGCCCCTGCCCGGAAAAAAGATCACGCGGCTGCCCCGCTTCGATCAGCCTGTCAACGCCGCTTCCCTGAATACGCCCGACAACGAAGGCACGCCTTTCTTCTTTGCGCCCGCCCAAAAACTGTATTTCAGTTCGGACGGCTGGCCGGGTCTCGGGGGCTACGACATTTTTTCGTCCGAAAAAAAGGATCTCGCTTTTGGCAAGCCTTCCAATGCCGGAAAGGGCCTGAACAGCAGTTACAACGACGTATATTTTTACCTGAACCAAGACGGACAAACGGGTTACCTGAGCAGCAACCGACCCGGCTCGCTGTACCTCGACGCAGCCAACAAGTCGTGCTGCAACGACTTGTACTCGTTCCGGCTGTCGGAGCCCGTGAGGTCGCTCATGCCTTCCAAAGGCGATTCCCTCCCTTCGATCAGCCTGAAAGTGGAGCCGCTGAAAACGACACCCGAGCCGCCACCGCCCGTACAGGTACCGGTCAAATTGCAGGATTTTGTGGGCCTTCCCCTGTATTTTGACAATGACGAGCCGGATAAACGGACCCGGCGCACCACCACCCAGAAAAACTACGACGAAACGGTGCAGACATATCTGGAACGCCAGCGCGAATACAGCGAGCGCTTCTCGTCGGGACTCAGCGGCGCCGATGCCGATGCCGCCGCCGCCATGGTGGATGAATTTTTTGACAATGAAGTGCGGCGCGGATACGATCGCCTGGCACAGCTGTGCGAACTGCTGCTCGGCAGGCTTCAGAACGGCGACCACATTGAGGTTTTGATAAAAGGATTTACCAGCCCGCGTGCGTTGAGCGATTACAACCTCAACCTCGGGAAACGACGCATCAGCAGCGTGCGCAATCAATTTTCAGTGTTCTCTGATGGCGCCCTGCAACCGTATTTGAAGACGGGGCAATTAAAAATATCCGAAACCAGTTTCGGCGAGACCACCGCGCGGAGCGGTATCAGCGATAATCTGAAAGATGAACGAAATTCAATTTATCACCCTGATGCGGCCCGGGAACGACGTGTGGAAATTGTTGAGATCAAAGAACAATAGATTTTTGGGCATATTATTTGTCTTTTTACACCTTTGCGACTCCGTGACTTTTGGCGAATTAAAAATCTGCGAAAATTTTTTTGCCGATTCAAAACCCATTCGTTTAAATTTGCCGCAAGTGAAACTACAGTGCACAGGGTAGTGTACTGATTATCAAAACCAAATTCCACCCAAGCCTTGACTAAGAAACGCGTTGTCAAAGACTACGAGGCACTCCCGGAAGACATTGTCCGACTCGTAAAAATTAAGTATCCCACGGGATACGCCGAACATCTTGTCTCCTATACCGATAAAGAGGGGAAAAAAGTATCTGCATTGCCGTTTGAAACGGACGACACCTATTATCTCATCCGAATGACCATTCTGGAAGCCAAACGGATCGTAAAAGAAGACGAGGACTTCGACGAGGATGGCGTGCTCCGGGGAGATTTTGCCGATGTGGAAGTCGATGATGAATTTGATGGAGAAGGGGAGGATGACGACGATATATCGGACGGCGTCTCCGAAGAAGATGATCACATCATTGTGACCCGCCGCCGTGATGAAGAAGAAGATATCCCCGACGATTCGGAATATTGATATTTTCCGTGTTCGGGTATGCATCGAAAGAACCCGGAGTGCCGACGGCGCTTCGGGTTCTTTTTATGCCCGAACGCAGCAAGCTTTCCATTTTTTTTCATCTTTGCCTCATACTTCCGGAAATTATATTTTCATTTGGATTTGAATTTCGGACAATTCTACTAAACTGAACAACAATCACTGATTATGAGCCATTCCGCTTCCGGTCCTTCTCCTGTGCTTTGGGAAAAACCGTCCCTTTCGTTCATGCAAATCTGGAACATGAGTTTCGGCTTTCTCGGCATTCAGGTCGGGTGGGGGATGCAAATGGGCAATATGAGCGCCATTTATGAATACCTCGGCGCCAAGCCCGATGAAATCCCGCTGCTCTGGCTGGCGGCGCCGCTCACGGGTTTCATCGTTCAACCCATTATCGGCTACATGAGCGACCGCACCTGGGGAAAATGGGGACGCCGGAAGCCGTATTTCACCACCGGCGCGATCCTCGCGACGCTGGCGCTCCTGGCCATGCCGCATTCCTCCGCACTCTGGATGGCGGCGGGCCTGCTCTGGATTCTCGACGCCTCCATCAACGTCAGCATGGAGCCGTTCCGGGCTTTTGTCGGCGACCTGCTGCCCGAATCGCAGATCAACAAGGGCTACACGATGCAGAGCATGTTCATCGGGATTGGCAACGTCATTGCGGCCGCGCTGCCCTGGGTATTGCTCAACGTGTTCGGCATGGCTTCCAAGGCCGTGCCGGGGCAGCCCGTACCGGCTTTTTTGGTGGTGGTGTTTACGATAGGCGCCCTGTGTTATCTGTTGGCGGTGGTGTACACGGTGCGCACCACGAAAGAATATCCGCCTGCCGATCTTGCGGCTTTTGAAAAGATGAAGGCCGAAACGGCCGGCATCGGACACGGGTTTCAGGAGGTTTTTTCCAATATTTTCAAGATGCCGCCCGTGATGCGGCAGGTGGCGCTGGTCAATTTTTTTACCTGGCCCGGCCTGTTCCTGATGTGGTTCTTTTTCACGCCTGCCGTCGCCCGCGATATTCTGGGCGCGCCGGATACCGATTCTCCGCTGTATGCCGACGGGGTAAGCTGGGGAAATATCTGCTTCGGGTTTTACTCGCTGGTGTGTTTCGGATTTTCGTTCATATTGCCTCAAATTGCCGATCGCTACGGCCGCAAATACGCGCACGCCGCCTGCCTTATCGCAGGGGCGCTTGGCTTGCTGTTCGTAGGATTTGCGCCGAACAAATACTGGCTGCTGCTTTCGATGACCGGCGTGGGCATCGCCTGGGCGAGTATTCTTTCCATGCCCTACGCGATGCTGGCGTCTTCGCTGCCACAAAACAAACTGGGCGTTTATATGGGCATATTTAACTTTTTTATCGTTTTGCCCGAGATCATCGCCACGCTCGGCTTCGGCTGGATCATGGAACACGTGCTGGACAACAACCGCATTGCAGCGGTAATGACCGGCGGCGGTCTGCTTGCGCTGGCGGCCCTGCTTTGTTTCCGGATACAGGAAAAACGGGGAGCAGGGTGATTGTCACAATAAAAAAATTGCCTTATGAATCCAAGACTCAAGTCCATCCTGGCAGTTGTGGCGGGCATTGTTTCGGGCGCTGTCGTTATTTCCGTGGTGGAAATGCTGTCGCCATACCGCCCGCCCGAAGGCCTCGATTTCAATGACAAGGCCAAAATCGCAGAGTGGGTACAAACGCTGCCGGCATCTGCATTCGGGATATTGCTGCTGGCCTATTTTCTGGGTTCTGTGGCAGGCGGCTGGGTGACCAACAGGATCGCTTCCTCCACGCCATACCGCCCGGCGCTGGTAACGGGTTTCGGAATGTTCGCCGCCGGGCTTATGAACCTGATTGCCATTCCGCACCCGCTTTGGTTTACCGTCGGTTCGTCGCTGCTTTATTTCGCCGGCGCCTGGATTGGCGGCCGGATGGTGAAGCCGGGACCGCCGGTTTGATATTATGAGCCTACCTATCCGGAAACCCCACCTGGCCTGCAAGACCTGCCCTTGAAAATCAGCCGGCGTTAAATTTTCGGCCCGTAGGCGCCCGGCTACGAACCTCAAATTTGCCCGGGCTTATTTCCAAATTCAGCCTTTTCGGCTCATGCGAGGTTTCCGGATAGGCTCTAATTACAATCCAGTCACATTATTTTTTCACCTGAAAATATTTCGTTATGGATCTGTCTACACTTCTTGTCATGCTGGCTATTGGCGCCGTATCGGGCTGGCTGGCCGGTTTTATTCGCCAGGGTTACGGTTTCGGTTTGCTGGGTAATATCGTTATCGGTATACTCGGCAGTTTTGTGGGGAAATGGGTGTTGGAACAACTGCACATATCGACCGGGTCGGGCCTGTTGGGCGTCATCATCAAATCGGTCATCGGTGCCCTCATTCTGCTGTTCCTGCTCGGGCTGATTCGAAAAGCCAAGTGATTGATTGTCCGATGTTTCGGATAAGGCTTTTCCTGTCCGTAATTATCATGCTCCAGTTGTTTTTGCCCGCGTGCAGGAACGTGCTGGGCAACCCGCACAAGGTGGCGACCCCGCCGCGCATTGTGCCGGCGCTGCACGGCGACCTGTCGGCAGAGCCCGCCAGTTGCCGGACCGGGGCGCGAAGGCAGGAGATCGAGGTGCTGTTTCAGCATCCCGG
>JAKOXM010000623.1 GCA_029781095.1 Bacteroidota bacterium | reverse complement strand
GCAAAAGTTGACCTGATACTCAACCAGTTGCGGCCTGGCCACAACAACAACGTGCCCGATCCATACTACGATGACAACGGGTTTGAAGAAGTATTCCGGATGCTCGACATGGCCTGTGAGGTCTTCGTCAGCAGACAAATGGAAGAATCTTGATGCATGCGCTATTTCCTGACACTTTCCTACCTCGGCACACACTACAGTGGCTGGCAGGTGCAACCAAACGCCCCCTCCGTTCAGGCGACGCTGGAATCTGCGCGTTCCACCCTCCTGCGGCAAAAGGTGGAACTGACCGGCTGCGGTCGTACGGATGCCGGTGTGCACGCGCGGAATTACATTGCGCACTTTGATGCAAGTGATAAATTGCCGAACACTTTTTTGAACGGATTAAACAGCCTTTTGCCCGCCGACATCGCAGTGTGGGACGTCCGGCCCGTCGCTCCCGATGCACATGCACGTTATGATGCGTTCGAGCGCAGTTACGAATACAGGATCAGTTTCAGGAAAGACCCTTTTTTTGCAAACACTGCCTGGTTTTTCCCGCAATACCGCCGCCTCGATTTTGAAAAAATACAGGAGGTCGCAAATTTTTTACCCCTCTACAACGCTTTTTACCCCTTTTGCAAAACCCACAGCGGCGTTGATCACTACCGCTGCGAATTGAAGATCGCCCGCTGGGAAATTAACATGGCCGAACACGAGATGATATTTTATGTCACGGCCAACCGTTTTTTGCGCGGCATGGTCCGGCTCATGACGGGAGCCTGCATCCAGGCCGGCATGGGAAAACTGGCGATCGCGGATATCCGCGAGGCCCTCGACGCACAGACCGCACTGAAAAAAAGCCTTAGCCTGCCACCTCAGGGACTTTGTCTTACGGAGGCAAAGTATCCTTACTGAGCAAATTCATCCCGGTACATGATCGACGTCATGTGAACCGGAGGGCCTTGCGGTCAATTTTGTGGCGTCAATTAATCGAACTGCTCGCTAGCCATGAAAAAGATACTTGTTCCTGTCGATTTTTCTGCCAATGCCAAACATGCCCTGCGCACCGCTGCCACGATAGCGGCCCGGTACCATGCATGGCTGGAGGTTCTGCATGTCAACACGGCTATCGCCTACGCGCCGGCATTGCCGGAGTATCCCGGTATCGGCACGTACGATATGACGGATTATTATGATTCGGTCGCCGATGAATTTCGCGCCATGAAAAAAGAACTGCTGGAAGATCCGGCGTTCGAAAACATGAAGATAGAAACACGCGTGGAAGAAGGCCTTTTGTTTTCAACCGTTCGCAAGGTATGTGAGGAAGACAGCGTGGGATTGATTGTAATAGGCACCAAAGGAGCGACGGGGGCCGTAGAATTTTTCGTAGGCTCCAACACCGAAAAAGTCATCCGGACAGCGCCGTGCCCCGTACTGGCAATACCTGAAAATTCGGGGAGTTTCAATTTGAGGACGGTGGTATTGCCCACGACGCTCGATGAAGACCAGTTTCCCGTTTTTATGCAGCTTGCCTCGTGGCAAAAGCACTGGAAATTTGAGGTCAAGTTGCTGTACCTCAACAATCCGGGTTTATTCAGCTCCAATGACGAGATAGAGGCCGCGGCGAAGAGTTTCGCCGGGCGGGCCGGTCTGCACGATGTAACGACGTTTGGAAGCAATACAACATTCAACGAAGAAGCGAGCATCGTACAGTTTGCCAAAACAGAAAAAGCCGATTTGATCGCGATGGCTACGCACCAGCGCAAGGGTTTGTCGCATCTGTTGTTCGGCAGTCTGACAGAAGATACTGCAAATCACTCTCCGGTGCCGGTGTTGAGTGTACCGGTAAGATAGCCGTACATCCCTAATACGGGCAAAAAAACAGACAGTTAGGTGAAACGTTGTTTTTTTATGGGCGGCAGCAACCCGAGGGTCGCTGCCGCTGTTTTTTATGTTTTCACGCCACTACCCTATTATTGCAGTAAATTTCGGACATGACATTTTCCTCCAAACTGATAGAAAAGGCCGTAGAGGCATTTGCATCCCTGCCCGGCATCGGTCGCAAAACGGCGCTTCGGCTGGTCCTGCACCTGCTGAAACAGGATTCAAGTACCACGGAACAGTTCGCTTCAGCGCTTGTTGCCATGCGCGCCGGCATACGCGAGTGCAGCAGGTGTTACAATCTGGCTGATGAGGCTGTTTGCCATATTTGTGCCGATGCACGCCGCGACCGCTCTCTCGTATGCGTTGTAGAAAACATTCGGGATCTGATGGCCATCGAGGATACGGGGCAATACCGCGGTCTGTATCACGTGCTGGGAGGCATTATTTCTCCCATCGACGGCATCGGGCCGGGCGACCTGAACATCGAAGCGCTGGCAGACCGGGTTAAGGAAGGCGACATACGGGAAGTTATTATGGCCATCAGCCCAACCATTGAAGGCGAAACCACCATCTATTACCTGTCGAAGAAACTGCAGCCGCTGGGTGTGCAGGTGAGCGCTATTGCCCGGGGCGTTTCATTTGGCGGCGATCTGGAATATGCCGACGAACTCACGCTGGGGCGTTCCATCGTAGCGCGCACCCCTTATGCGACCAAGTAAAATCTACTAAAAATTCTGTTCGGTCGCCCGAATTTATGTATATTCCGAATATTCTTTGCAGTAAAAGCACTCTAATTTCCTGAATTTAATGTTAATAGGCCGATAATCGCTTTTGAATGCAGCGCAATCCGACGCTGGTACGTACCTTCGCGTCTTGAAATTCTACCCGGATTTATGAAACAATCCACTATTCTAAGCCCTGTATCTGTTCAGGGAGTGGGACTGCACACCGGAAAAAAAGTGGTCCTGACCTTCCGACCGGCACCGGCCAACCACGGTTACCGTTTTCAGCGCATCGATTTGCCTGAACAGCCCGTTGTTACGGCCGATGTGAAACTGGTGACTTCCACCAACCGGGGAACCACGCTTCGGAGCGGAGAAGCCCAGGTATCTACCGTGGAACACGTGCTTTCTGCATTGACAGGCCTCGGCATCGACAACGTTTTGATGGAAATTGACGGACCGGAGATGCCGATCATGGACGGTACTTCCATGCCATTCGTGGAAGCGCTCATCAAGGCCGGGCGCGAATCGTTGAACGCCGAAAGGGAATATTTCGAGATCACCGAGCCGATTTCGTACAAGGACGAAGTGACGGGCACGGAACTACTGGCTTTGCCCTCCGAAAACTTCGAGGCAACCGTAATGATCGATTTTAACTCATCGGTATTGGGGCAGCAATTTGCCGCACTGAACAGTATCGATGCTTATGTGGATGAAATTGCGTGCTGTCGTACTTTCGTGTTTGTGCACGAATTGGAAAAACTGCTCGAAATGGGTCTGATAAAGGGCGGCGATCTCGAAAATGCCATTGTCATTGCCGACCGGAAAATGGACCAGACCGAACTGGATGAACTGGCCAAGAAACTGGGCAAGCAAAGCGTAAAGGTCGATTCGGAGGGTGTGCTGAATACGGTCAAACTGCGTTTTCAAAACGAACCTGCGCGTCACAAGTTGCTGGATGTCATAGGCGATCTGGCGCTGATCGGCAAGCCGATTCGCGGCAAAATCGTGGCAACCAAGCCCGGACATACCGCGAACGTCGAATTTGCCAAAATACTGAAAAAACACCTGACCGAAAAACGACGTTTACTCGGAATACCCAAATACGATCCCGATAAAGAACCGGTGTGTGACGTGATGCAGATAGCCAGCATGCTTCCGCATCGTTATCCTTTTCTGCTGGTGGACAAAGTTATCGAACTGAGCGACCATCACGTTGTGGGGATTAAAAACGTTACTATTAATGAAGCATTTTTTCAGGGCCATTTCCCCAATAACCCCGTGTTTCCCGGCGTGCTTCAAATAGAGGCCATGGCACAAACCGGTGGCATTCTGGCCCTCCATTCCGTAAGCGACCCGGGCAACTGGGATACCTATTTTCTGAAAATCGATAATACCAAGTTCAAAGCCAAAGTCGTCCCGGGCGACACTTTAATCCTGAAAATGGAACTTCTCGAACCCATCCGTCGAGGTATTGTGCATATGCAAGGCACGGCTTATGTGGGCAGTAAAATCGTCTCCGAAGGCGAATTGACCGCTCAAATAGTCAAGCGAACGAAGGACACCGGTGGCGGCAACGGGGGTTGAGATCAACAAAAATTGCGAGGGCGCAACGCCGTCCCATGCTTCAACCATTCTAATTCGATGAGCTACTCAAACGGCTTGCGGGTCATTCACCCCAAAGCAAAAATTGGCAACAACGTCCACATAGGTCCTTTTACCGTTATCGAAGAAGATGTAGTCATTGGCGATGACTGCTGGATCGGTTCAAATGTGATCATTTCGAACGGCGCCCGCATCGGCGATAAATGCAAGATTTTCCCCGGCGCCGTCATTAGCGCCATCCCGCAGGACCTGAAGTATAAGGGCGAAGCCACTACTCTTGAACTGGGCAGGGAATGCATCGTCCGCGAATGCTGCACGCTCAACCGGGGCACCATCAACCCTGATTATCACGCCGACGGCCGCACGACCATAGGCGATAATTGCCTGCTGATGGCTTATGTGCACGTAGCCCATGACTGCCACATCGCGCATGGAAGCATCCTGGCCAATAACGCCACGCTGGCCGGTCATATCGAGATCGGAGAATACGCCCGGCTTGGCGGCATGGTTGCCGTACACCAGTTTGTCCGCATCGGCGGCCACGTCATGATCGGTGGCGGTTCGCTGGTCCGCAAAGACGTTCCTCCCTTCGTAACGGCCGCCCGCGAACCGCTCTCCTACGCAGGCATCAATACCGTCGGGTTGCGTCGCGCCAAATTTACGCCACAGGAAATGCACCACATCGAGGACATCTACCGGGTGCTGTTCGTCCGTGGACTCAGCACGCGTAAAGCACTGACAATCATTGAAGAGGAAATCATGCCGTCGGCTTACCGGGAGCAAATACTGCAATTTGTACGCGGTGCGCAGCGCGGCCTCATGAAAGGTTTCCGAACCATGAGCGGTAGCGGCAAAATGGCCGAACCGGTACTTGACTAGTGTCCCAGGGAATGACGATCGAACTTAAGAACGCCGGAAAACGATACCGCTTCGACTGGATATTCCGGGGCATGGATTACAGTTTCCGTGCGGGTGAAAGGTATGCCGTACTGGGCCCCAACGGCTCCGGCAAATCGACACTCCTGAAAGTGCTTTCGGGACATCTCACACCGTCAAAAGGCAAACTTGTTTTTCATAAAAACGGCAAAGACATTGAGCCGGATGTCGTCTTTCGCAGCATCAGTTATGCCGCGCCGTACATCGAACTCATCGAAGAATTTACGCTGGAAGAAGCCCTGAAATTCCATGCAGGGCTCAAGCCACTGCTGCCCGGATTCAGCCCTGCCAGACTATACGAACTCCTGGCACTCCCGCGTTCGCGCGCAAAGGAAATTCGCTTTTTTTCTTCAGGCATGAAACAGCGGGTCAAACTGGCGCTGGCCGTTTGTACGGATACGCCGGTGCTGCTGCTCGACGAGCCGGCCACAAACCTCGATGTGCAGGGTGTTGAATGGTACAAAAACCTGATCGCCGAACATGCCGCTGACCGCCTCGTGGTAATCGCTTCCAACGATCCGCACGATGCGGATTTTTGCCCGGTACATATCAATATCCTGGATTACAAATAACAGGCTGCCGTTTTATTTCAGCAACTCAATGTAGTGGCGCACGCGCGTCAAAACCACTTGATAGTCAGGTCGATCAGTTTCATTTTCAAATTATTGTAAGGCGGCGTGAGTTTGTCCAGCGCAGTGGGCAGTATTTGTTTGTAAACGGCTCTTGCATTTGAAAACGCAACGAAACCGAACTTGCCGTGGCTCTTGCCGATACCGCTGTTATTGGAGCCGCCAAAAGGCAGGTTGGGATTAAAGAAATGCACGGCATTGTGATTGATGCAAGTGCCGCCCGCCCGCGTAGACCGCAAAATACGCTCGATATTCCGCGTGCTTTTGCTGTAAATGTAAAGTCCCAGCGGTTTTTCCTTCGAACGGATGAGGTCAATAGCCTCCTGCAGATCCCGGTAAGGAACGACCGGCAACACCGGCCCGAAAATTTCCTGCTGCATCAGCGGCGAATCCATCGGCATGCCGGTTACCACAGTAGGTTCCATGAAATTATCACCGGGATCGGACCTGCCTCCATACACCACGGTAGCACCGGCGTTGATGGAATCTTCAAGATATGATTTTACCCGTTGGAAATGCCGGGCATTGATAATACGCATATAACTGGCGGATTCAGCGGCTTTTTCACCGTAAAATTCCCGGATACGGGATTTGACGGCATCTATAAATGCCTCCATCTTGCTCTCATGCACGAGGACATAGTCCGGCGCTATGCAGATCTGCCCGTTGTTCGAAAACTTTGCCCAGGCAATGCGGGAAGAGGCTATACCGAGGTCGGCGGTTTCATCTACAATCGTCGGCGACTTGCCGCCCAATTCGAGGGTAACGGAAGCGAGGTTTTTCGCAGCCGCGGCCATGACGATTTTTCCGACTTCAGGCGCGCCCGTGAAGAAAATGTGATTGAATGGTAACTCCAGCAATGCCGTGGCAGTATCCACAGCGCCTTCGACAACAGCGACTTCGTTTTCATCAAAAACTTCCTCCACGATCTTTCGCAGCACGGCAGCACTGTGCGGGGTACTTTCCGATGGCTTGATAATGACCGTATTGCCCGCAGCAACCGCCGAAATCAGCGGACCGAGTGCCAGTTGAATAGGATAATTCCATGGCGAAATGACAAGGCAAACGCCTTTCGGCTCATATTGAACCCAGGAAGAAGAGCCCACAAAAGCCAGGGGCGTGGCCACCCGCTGCGGAGCCATCCAGCGCCGCAGATGGCTTTTCGCGTGTTTTATCTTGCTGGTAACCGGATAAATTTCTCCCAGATCCGCCTCGGCGGCGGGCCTGCGGTAATCCTGCCACAAGGCTTCTCTTATCTCGGGCCGGTATTTCATGACCGCATCGCTCAGTTTTTGGAGTTTGCGGATGCGGTCTCCGGCTGAACTTTCAGCGACCTTGTATTGATTGGCCCGTTGAGCCTCAAAAAGCCGGTGGATTTTTTTCGTATCGACTGCTGGAACGGTATCGACCATGTGAAAGCCTTTTTCTTTTTTTAAAAGAGTTTTAACCCAAATTTTTTCGGAAAAACAGAGGCTTTTTACAAACAATCACGCCTGCTTTGCCTTTTCCGTCAAATTAAAAGCAGACAAAGTTACCCCTAATTTTGCCAACTGGATAAAACATTCTTTGTATTGCGGCTTTCCGTAAAAGGCAAGGGCAAACGCTTTGAAATTGTGCCAATGCGTTTGCCCTGCCCGGGTAACGTGACCCTTTACAACCGAACCCTGCTTATTGCAGTTTCAGAACGGTAACCCGCACAGAATCGCAAAAAGAGGCGTACTGGTCAAGGTCGGGGTCGATATACCATCTCCTTACCTGATCTCCGGTTTTGGTTTCGATATAAATCGTTCCCTGATCACGGCAGTCGGGGCAACCGAGGACTTCTTCCGGTTCATCGAGCAGCGATGCGGGAATCTGGTTTTTCAGCGATTCGGCCAGCGCAACCTTATCTGCCGGCAGACTTTGCGTCATAAACGGTATGTCTCCGCCATTCTGCACCAGGTACTCGATACCATCGTCAGGGTACAGCTTCTGATTTTCCAGTTTGAACAAGCGGGCGCAGTCTCCACCGCACTCGCCGTATGAAGTTCCGAAAATGACATAATCCGGGGCAAATTTTGCGACAGGGTCTTTTTTGCATCCCAGAAACAACACGAGCAGAAGAAAGAGTGATTTTTTCATAATTAAAGTGTTTTTTCCGGAAGACCGCGGCAAAGAGAGGGCAAGTTGGGCATCTCTGCTCCTTTTACGAATCTTTAAGATAAAAAGGCCCGCAAGGTTATGAAAACCTTACGGGCCTGCGCAATCCGGGGAAAATAAAGAGGCTGTTTGCGTTACAGCGTGATCTGATAAGTTTGTCCGTTCACGGTGATGGTGGCCTTGTTATCGCAGGTTCCATCGCCATAGTCGACCGCTACCGGCAAACCGTTGATGTCGAGCACGCCGGTACCGGCGCTTACCCAGAAACAGTTGTTTGCTTTTACGAGGGGCGTCTGGATCGTCCAGTCGACCGTTTGGCCGTTGGTCAGCACGGTCTGGATAGAGCCGGTGATATTAAACACATCGTCGTTCCCGTTTAGCGGGGTGCCGTGACCGGCAATTTGAGTAAAGGTTTGCACGGCATCGTAGTCCAGCGTATTGCCGTTGGCGTCCGCTGCCTTGATGTTCTGGGCCAGGATGGTAACGATCGCCGCGTCCGGTGTGCTCTGGTTCTGGAGTGTGAATGTTCCGGACAACTTGGCGCCGTCTTCGGTATAATTATCGTACAGGAGTGACACTTCCGAGCCCGGCTCCCATATTTTGCCGAAGCTGAGCGTTACTTTTCCCGATTTGAACTTGCCGTCGTTATCCGTGCAGCCCGTACCGAAATCGACGGTGATAACCTTGGGAAATGCATTGGGATCGAGGGGGGAAATGGTCAGCGAGCCGCAACGGTCGTCGGCGCCGTTACTTGCAAAACCATCGGCCTCAGCTGCACCGCGCAAAGCGATGCCGAAAGAAGTGGCGATGAGTTGCTGGCTGCGCAGGGCCTGGGTAGCGGATTCAACGGCAGGATCGGTGGCGGGGTTGGCATTGTCTTTTTTACAGGCGGTCACAGAAACAAGGGTGATAACTGCTGTAAGCAATAAAGCGGAGCAAATTTGCTTTTGCATTGTTGGATTTGTGTTTGTGTTAAAAGATGAATCGATTTTTTACTGCTGCAAAGGTCGCGGGGGTCAGGTATCGGGGCAATTGACCTGGGTCAAGAATTGGGGAGGCGAGGAAGGTTGAGAGGGGTGTACAAGGGTTGAGAGGGGTTTAGAAGGTTGAGTCTCCCTGATCTTACCCTCTCACCCTTCTCAACCCCTCTCAACCTTCCTAAACCTTCCTTTTCCTTCTCAACCGGCTAAGCGTTTCTGGGCGGATGCGCAAAAATGCAGCGATGTGGCGTTGGGATACCAGTTGAAGGGCTTCAGGAAAACGCTCGGTGAAGTACCGGTATTTCTCCCGGGCCGAGTTTAACTTATGAAAATGCGTGCGCTCGGCCATAAGCAGCATGTATTCTTCCGCCAGCCGTCTGCCGATGGTGTTCCAGGCAGGGCTGGCAAAATACAATACCTGCAAATCGGCGTAAGGCAGCGTCAGAAAGGCGCAATCGACCGTGCATTTCAGGCTAACCTGCGTCGGAATACGCTGAAAAAAACTGGTGATTTCCAGCACCATCTCGCCAGGCCGGGCTATCCAGCCGACCTGTTCCAGTTGCAGTTCCTCGTCAATGCCGTCGTAGTAGATGACTGCGCCCCGGTGCAAAAAACGAATGCAGTCGCATACCTCGCCGGGGCGCAGGAGCAATTCGTTTTTTGCGCGGGTTTCCCAGCGCACTTTACGCAGAAACAAAGCCCAGTCCGCTTCCTGGAAAGGATACATGTCAAGCATCTGTCGGTGCAGGTTTGTCAGGGCCCCGGCGCAGACGTCGCCGGCTTCGCTTATCGGGGTAAGCGTCGGAAAGTGTTGATCGGTCACGGAGGCAAATCGGTTTGTGATGAGAAAGATACTTCCCAGACGATTCGCTGCGGGGCCGGGTTACGGCGGGTTTTGTTTTATTCAGGTTAAAAAAACGGGCGTTTCAGGGCGTTTTTTAACCAAATAAATGCTAAATTCGGCATCCGGAGCGTTCGTTGCCATAAGCGATTCCCGCATGTTTTCTCTTAAATAGAAATCCCGTACTCCCGTGTCTGTGCAATCCAGCTCCCTTTAACCGCGTTTCCCGTAGCTTTGCTGCTCATAAAGAACAAAACCATGCGAAACGTCATCATCGCCATTTTCATACTCGGCACATCCGGGCCGGCATTTGCCCAGCGACTGGCCCATTATGACCTCCTGCTCTTTTCACTGACCAAAAGCAACGACAATACCTGGCAGCCTGCCGCGCCGCGATTTCTGACGGCCTTCAATCCAAAAGGGTATAACAACCAGCCCGCTTTTTTCTCCGGAAGCGAGATATACCTTACGACACAGACTCCGGATGATACCACCCAGACCGATATCGTTGCCCTCGACCTGAACCTTCGAACGCAGACCCGCGTGACCGCAACCCCCGCTACCGCCGAATACTCTCCGACGCCGATGCCCGGCGGACGGCGTTTTTCAGCCGTCCGCGTGGAGGAAGACGGCAGCCAGCGCCTCTGGTCGTTCCCCATCGATCGATCGGACAACGGTCGCCCGGAATTCCCCAACATCCGCGGCGTGGGATACCACTGCTGGTTGCACGACACGCTTGCCGCGCTTTTTATCGTCGGTGAAAACGGCGCCCCACACATTTTGTATACGGCCGGGCTCCGGGAGCAAAAACTCAGGCGTATCTCCGCCAACCCCGGCCGCTGCCTGGTAAAACTGCCCGACGGAAAACTGGCGTTCGTGCAAAAGGCCACGGAACAGACCTGGTACCTCAAAACCTACGATCCGCAAAAGCAAACCTTCGAGATTGTTGTGAAAATGCCGGCCGGCAGCGAGGATTTTGCGGTGTTGCCCGACGGCACATACCTCTCGGGGCGCGGGGCCAAACTGTACCAGTTCAGGCCCGGAACAAATATTGACTGGAAAGAAATTGCCGATTTGTCGAAATACGGGATTCACCACGTCACCCGGATGGCCGTGAGTACAGACGGGAAACTGGCGGTGGTGGTCGATTGAACGAGGGGGCTGTTCAGCTGATTTGCTCGCTGATCATGCCGAACCTTCTTTCGCGCCTTTGATAACTTAAAATGGCCTCAAACAACTCTTTACGGCCGAAATCGGGCCAGAAAACCGGCGTAAAATATAATTCGGCGTATGCAATTTGCCAGAGCAGAAAGTTGGAAATGCGCGTTTCGCCACTGGTGCGAATGAGCAGTTCGGGATCGGGAATGCCCTGGGTCGTCAGCGCGTTTTCAAATACATTTTCGTCGATGGCTTCAGGCTTGATCTCTCCTTTTTGCGCCTGTTCGGCGAGGAGGCGGGCTGCGCGCAGGATTTCCCATTTGGCCGAGTAATTGAGCGCGAGCACCAGCGTGATACGCTGGTTGTTTTTCGTTTTTTCAATGCCTTCCATCAGCGCCCGGTAGCTGGCCGGGGGCAGCGCTTCGAGGTCGCCGATGGCCATCAGTCGCACGCCGTTTTTATTCAGGTCGCGTATTTCGCCTTTAATTGTTTCTACGAGCAGGCTCATGAGCGCCGTCACTTCCGCGGGCGGGCGGCTCCAGTTTTCCGTGCTGAACGCATACAACGTCAGGTATTGCACACCCACTTCAGCGGCGGCCTCCGTCACTTCCCGCACACTTTTTACGCCGCTGCGGTGGCCAAGCACGCGCGGCATGCCTTTTTGTTTGGCCCAGCGGCCGTTGCCGTCCATGATAATGGCAATGTGGCTTGGGACTTTATCGGGGATGATAAGTGATTTCAAATCGGACATAGTGCAATTTCGTTTCCGGTTTAACGGTTGGCGGTTGGCAGGTTTCGGGCGGCGGCTGTGTTCAGGGTTGACAAAGGTATTTCAAAATGTGTTTTTATAGCCCGAAACAAGCGGGTTTCGTACGATTCGGTTCGGAAACAAAAAATATTGGTATTCAGGGTTTTCTTTTTTCAAAAAATACAAACCTTCGCCAACCCGAAAACCGCCAACCCGTCAACCCGAACCCTTCCATATCATGCATAAAGAAGCACGACAGCAGTACAACGCGAATTTTACACCGGAAAAATACCAGGCATTGCTCGAAACGATCAATTCGGCCTTTGGCGAGCCCTGCACCTTTCGCATTTCCGAAACGCCCATTTTTGTGCCGAATTCGCTGAAAACACAATTGTTGCAGGGGGTGGACGACATCTGTGACGTGATCACAAAACCCGGATTTCGCGAGCGAAGCGAAGCCGCCTTGCCGGCACACCTGCACGTGCCGGGTGAAGACGCACACACGACTTTCCTGCAGCTCGACTTTGGTATTTGCCGCGACGCGAATGGCAATTTTGTGCCGCAACTGATTGAAATGCAGGGATTTCCGTCTCTTTATTTTTTTCAGCACCTGCTGGCCGAATCGTACCGCAAACACTTCGATATACCGGCTGATTTCCAGCACCTGTTCGGGGGCCTCGATTCGGAAAGTTATACCGATTTGCTCCGGAAAGTGATTGTCGGCGATTCAAAGCCCGAAAACGTGATACTGCTCGAAGTGGAACCGGAAAAACAAAATACCCGGATTGATTTCTGGGCCAGCCGGCACCAACTGGGTATCAAGGTATTATGCCTTTCCAAACTGAAAAAGGAAGGGCGTGACCTGTATTACCTCGACGACAACGGTCGCCGCGTCGCGGTAGAACGCATTTATAACCGCATCATTTTCGACGAACTCGAAAAGCGCTCCGACCTGCCCCGCGAATGGGACCTTACCAGCGAAGTGAACGCCCAATGGATCGGTCATCCCAACTGGTTTTTCCGCATTTCAAAGTACACGCTTCCTTTCCTGAATACCCCGTTTGTACCTAAAACGTTGTTTGTCAATGAATTGAAAAGCATCCCCGACGACCTCGAAAACTGGGTGCTCAAACCCTTGTTCTCCTTTTCAGGCCAGGGCGTAAAAATCAATATTACCCGCGAAGATGTGGAATCGGTGGACGACCCCGCCAATTTTATCCTTCAGCGCAAGGTCGAATACATTCCCGGAGTCGAAACGATAAACCCTGCCGAACCCTCCAAATGCGAGGTCCGCATGATGATCCTGTGGGACAAAACATGGGAAAAGCCGCGCCTCGTGAACAACCTCGTTCGGATGAGCAAGGGGGAAATGGTGGGAGTGCGCTACAACAAGGGCAAGGACTGGGTGGGCGCCAGCGTCGGATTTTTTGAACCGTAGTTTTGTGCGGCGGATCTTCAATCCGTCGCTATGCCGCGCGGATTCGGAAATCCGTTGTACATCGTATGAACCAGATATTCTTTACACAAAATATCGAAAACGGCTTCGCACTGCTCGACGAAGAAGAAAGTCGCCACCTGATCACGGTGCTGCGCCGGAAACCGGGCGACCGGCTGCGACTCACCGACGGCAAGGGTTTTTTCTATGAAGCCGAACTGACGGAAACCGGCAAACGCCACGCACTGGCGCGCATCCTTGCAAAGACGCCCGCAACACCCGAACGGCCGGCGCGCCTGCATATCGCCATAGCGCCGACCAAACAGATCGAGCGGTTTGAATGGTTTCTCGAAAAAGCCACCGAGATCGGTATCGACGAGATCACGCCGTTGCTCTGCCGCCGCTCCGAACGCGACAAGATCCGCATCGACCGGCTGGAAAAAATTCTTGTTTCAGCGATGAAACAATCGCTTCGCGCCACACTCCCCAAACTGAACGATCTCACACCCTTTCAGCAGTTTGTAACTTCAGCGGCAGAGCAGCGAAAATGCCTCGCCTGGTGCTCCGATGAACCCTTGGCCCATCTCAAGTCGGTTATCACACCTGCTCAAAATACCGTGATCGCCATCGGGCCGGAGGGCGATTTTGCCCGCGAAGAAGTCGAATTTGCCTTGAAAAACGGCTTTACGGGTGTCAGTCTGGGTGCAGCGCGCCTGCGCACCGAAACGGCCGGGGTCCTGGCGGTGAGTGTGGCGAATTTGAGCTAGGGCGCACAAACAGCAAGCGCCTCACCAGGGAGAGGTGAAGCGCTTGCCAGGGCAATGCCAATCAGGGCCGGGTATTATTGCTTGCCGGCCGCCAGGGCATCGATACGAATCATATCCTGCATAATATGGTATGCCTCGTAGAGTTGAATGTCCTTCTTTTTGTCGTTCAGCCAGCTCTCGTTGCGGGCGATACGCGAGGTGTCGCTCTGGATTTGCGGCATGTCGGCTGCAAGATTCTGGAGGTTAAATCTTTCGATCGGCTTGAAAAGATCGTCGAACTGCTTCGCTTCTTCATCCTGCCGTTTGTTCCACTGGCGGTATTTGTCGACCTGCAGCGGGTATTGCGACTGGTCTTTTTTCTTGCGCAGACGCACGGCATTTTCGTTGATCTTCTGGAACGTGGGATCCGCCTCCACGCGTGCGGTGCTGGCTGATTTCAGTTTGCCCAGGTCAGCGATGTGGTAGGCGTTCTGGGAATAGGGTACCGGGTCGATGGTGGTGGATTCGAGCGGATAATCATTCTCGCGCTCTCCAAGGTCGACAAGGTTGTAGAAATCGGGCAATACGATATCCGGCGTCACACCGTCGAGTTGTGTGGTTTTGCCGGTGATGCGGTAGAATTTCTGGATGGTCAGTTTCATTTCACCCAAAGGTTTCACCGAATCGTCGCCCGTAGCGTTGTCAAGGTCGAGGAAGCGCTGCACGGTGCCTTTGCCATAGGTGCCCGTGGAGCCGACTATAACTGCGCGGTGATAGTCCTGCATGGCCGCAGCGAGTATTTCGGACGCGGAGGCGCTGAAGCCGTTCACCATGACCACCAGCGGACCGCCCCATTGCACCTGCGGGTCGTTGTCGCTCATGATTTCCGGTTTGCGCGTGCGGTTTTTCACCTGGACGATGGGGCCTTCCTCGATAAACAGGCCGCTCATCTGCACCACGTCGCGCAGCGATCCGCCGCCGTTGTTGCGCAGATCGAGGATGATGCCTCTAACATTTTCCTTTTTCAGTTTGTCAATTTCTTTCGCCACATCGGTAGCGCAGGAGGTAAGACCCTGCGGCGTAAAGTCAGCGTAGAATTTCGGCAAAAAGATATATCCAACTTTGTCCTGCCTGTCGGTCTCGGAAAGTATAAGCGATTTGGCAAAGCCTTCTTCCATGATGACGACGTCGCGGGTGATGGTGATAACCTTTTCCGTTGCATCGGGTTTCAGGATGGTGAGCGTCACCTTCGTGCCTTTGGGGCCGCGGATTTTGGAAACGACGTCGTCGATATCCCAGCCCATCACATCGAGCGATTCGGCGTCGGTTTCACCCTGAGAGACTTTCAGGATCACGTCCTTGGGTTGCAGCACGCCCTGTTTCCAGGCCGGTCCGCCCGGTACGATTTCGGTTACAGAGGTTTTTTCGCCGTCGCTTTGAAGCCTTGCGCCGATCCCTTCCAGTTTGCCGGACATCTGGATATCGAAGTTTTCTTTTTCTCGGGGCGAGAAATAGCCGGAGTGCGGGTCGAAAACATTGGTAATCGCGTTCAGGTAGATCTCCATACGATGCGTACGATCGGTTTTCTGCATTCGCTTGAACCATTTGTCGTAGGTATCGAGCACCTTTTGGCGCTGTTCGGTTTCGAGGGTCGCAAAGGTTTTCTTTTCACCTTTGAAATCGGGCTTTTCCTGTTTGTCGAGTTCGTCGTTGACGCGATACAACACTTCATATTTCATCCATTTCTCCCAGCGGCTGCGCAATTCGGCGTCGTCTTTTGCCCAGTCGAGTTTTTTGCCGTCGGCCTCAAGCATCTCGTTTTTTGAAAAATCGAGGGGATTGGCGAGCATTTCACGGTACCATCCCTGCGTCTTGGCCACGGCCTTGTCCATGAGGTCGACGGAAAGGTCGAAAAACTGGAATGTACCGGCATTGGCCTCGTCATCGAGTTGTTTTTCATAGCCTTTCAACTGGTCGATATCCGATTTGTTGAAAAAACGCTTGCCATTGTCGACGTCCTTCAGGTAGAGGTCATACACCTGTTGGGAGAAAGCGTCGTCGATCTGCTTGGGTTGAAAGTGCAGGCGGTTCATGCCTTGCAGAATTGCCTGGATCAGCGCTGCGTCTTTCTGCGGGTTGGGGTCACCGTTGCGAAAGGGATTGAACTGGCTGACAAAATATGCGATCCCTACAATCCCGAGGAAGGAGAAAAACACGAAGGACGTTTTTAATTTCATGTCCAGAAGGAATTTATCAAAATCAAATTTGCCGAAGGGGCGATCAAAATTCAACATCGATTGCGATATTTTTTAAATTAACAAAATAGACGGTTACAGGTTCTGGCGATTACTGCACGCTGCTGATCCCGATTAAAAGCACATCCCGTACAAACGAAAGAACGCAGTATTTGTGTCGGTCGAACCGGATTTTTCTACAAACTTATGACAGGCATCTTTTATCAATGGTAAATCCCGGTCGAAAGAGCACCCCCTCATTTGAAAAAAAGTAACCATTTGTCATATTCCCGACCGGCTTCGCGTCATTTGGCATTACCTTTGCCTGTTATAAATATACCGGTAAATCAATATTTCAACCGTTTGTTGACAGGAGTCGCCAGGCGGCCCGAAAAACACCGGAATATTAAAGGTATTTACCGCAAAGAACGTACCCGGATGGCTTCTTTTAATCCTCCTTAACAGTCTTCCGGCCCGACCCTGCGCTGCAATCCGGCATTTTCAAACCGGGCATTGTCGACAAAACAAACACGCAGTTCCCTGCTGCGCACCAAAAACTGGTATAATAATATGGATGTAGGCTACTTATTACGCATCCTGGCCCGTCGCAAGTGGCTCATTTTAGCAGCTATGGCCACTGCGGCGATCGCCACGTTCTTCTTTATCGGACACAGGCCGGAGCGCTACAAAGCCACGGTCATTGTTTCCACAGGCATTGTCAATTACAAAGGCATCAATTCCGACAATTCCGATGCTTTCGTACAGCAATACCAGGTGGAAAACGCTTTTTCCAACCTGATCGAGTTCACACAGTCGCGTTCCACGATAAAATTACTCACCATTGCAATGTTGCGCCGCGACCTGCTTGGAGAAGGCAGTGTATCGGTAAAACCATTTCGCCACGCCAATAAAAAACTCTCGGATTTTTCAGATGAAGAATTAAAGACACTCACTGACGAAATCGTCAAGATCGAACTCGACAGCCTCAGCGACGCCTCTTTCAGCAAGGATTTTGATTTATCGCTCGATAAGGTAGCCCGTGCCTACGGTTACGATCACGACGCCATACGCCGCTGCCTGCAAGTAAAACGCCGCGCCGGTACCGATTACCTGACCATCGAAATGATCACGGAAAATCCGGCGCTTTCCCAATTTATGGCCAATGAATTCGTGACACGGTTCATGACCTACTACCAAAATCTGGCGGTGCGGGAAAAGAAAAAGAAAATGGAGTTCTTCTCCGAACTGGCTTTGCGCAAAAAAACGGTAATGGATTCCATCACCGACCTGCGATACGCGTACCTGCGGAGCCGGTCGCTGCCTTCCATCGGCAAACAAAGCGAAGACCTGATATCCCAGATATCCGATTTTGAAAAATCAAAAGAAATGGCCGAATCGCGCCGCGACGCCGCAGTCGCTTCGGTCAGAAAGATCGACGATTATCTCGACCGGCGCGGTTCGCGCGACGCCACTGAAACCAAAAACCGGATTGTCGACAAATACGACACAGAAGAACAGTTTGACAAAGTGCGCCAGCTGACCCAAAAAAGCCTTGCCGCGGGCGGAAAAGACCCGGAAATAGAAACCGAACTTGCCGAAGCCAAGCAACAGCTGGAAGAAGCCGTTCGCAATTCTGCCCGCAATCTGGGCAAACAAAGGGATAAAGAAGAATCCAAACGCACCCGCGAGGACCTTTACAAGGAGCGCGTTTCCTACGACCTCGACCGCATCGACGCCGAAAAAACCGTCAGCCAGATGAATGCGAAGATCGGGTCTCTTAAAAGTCGCCTCAGCGGTATCGTGGTAGACGATGAATTCTCCTCCAACCTGCTCAGTGAAGAAACCCGTGCGCAGGAGGAGTTTAACCAGATCAACGAACAACTCGTCGCAGCCCGGCTCGACCTTTCCAAGTCGGAAAGTCCGCTCTCCATCGTGGAAAACGCACAGCTGCCCGAATGGCCCGAGCCGAATCGCCAGTTTCTGCTCAGCGGCTTCGCCGCCATCGTGGCAGGCACTCTGACCACCATTATTTTATTCCTGCTGGCCTACATGGACGGCAGCCTGCAATCGGCGGACCAGTTCAAAAAATATACGGAAAACCTGCCGTTCCTCGGCGCTGTCAGTGCTATCCCGACGCAGGGTCTCGACCTGAACAGGGTATTTTCCACCAACGGTGAAATGCCCAAATACAATCTGTTCCGGGAAAGTCTGCGCAAGATCCGGACACAGGTACTGCAAGACGAAGACGCACATATCTTCCTCATTGTCAGTACAAAAAACAAAGAAGGCAAAA
>JAKOXM010000612.1 GCA_029781095.1 Bacteroidota bacterium | reverse complement strand
ATTGCTACCTGGCAACCATCAATTTGCGCACGGCGCTGCCGGTACCGCTTTGTAAGACAACGAAATACAGTCCTTCCGCCAATCCGCTGAGGGGAAGGCTGAGAACCGTTTCGCCGGCAGGGATGGATTGGTTTTCCAGCTGCAACACCTGTCGCCCCGTGGCGTCGAGGACGCGAAGTTCCGCGTCAAAATGACTGGTTGCATTCAAAAATACACGCAACTGGTCGTTTCCGGCGGCCGGATTCGGCGCGACTGTCCATTTGTCGAGTTCGGCAATATCCGCCGTTGATGAAGTTGCCGACGATGTGCGGAAAGTTCTTTCACGCGCCTCTGCGCAGGTATAGTATTCATTGAAAGGCCGGACCCGCCAGAAGTATTTTTTATTCTTCGCCAGGTTGGTCATAAGTTTGGAGGTGCCTGTCAGGATAAACGACTGTCGAAGTGGTGATGAGTAAAATCCGTTGATGTCGATGTCGAGCAGATACATATTTGCACCCGTCACCGATTGCCATTGGAGCAATACCTCGTTGTAGTATTCGGTAGTGTCGGCATCTGCCGGTCCTGTCAGCAGATCGATCGGTGTGGTTATGTTGGTTGCGATCGGCGAGAAATTGTTGTCGAGGTAGTTTCTGAACGGCGATGCCAGATCGGCCAGGATAGCGGCCTGCTGCATGGGGGAAAAGTGATAATTGGTGCTGCAATTGGAAAAATAACCCATGAAGTTTGATTCCGAGGGGTCGACCAGCGTCCCGAGCGGATCCTTGGCGCCTCCGTTATAGGCGTTGCAACCCGACTGGATCAGGCCGAAATTGTAATCCGGCGGGGTGTCACAAATCATATCGGCGGCCGTGGAGCAGTTGGAGCCATTTTGACGCTCTGTCGGAATGTTTTGTCCGTTGGGGTGATAAGGCGATATGACCGGGGCAATGGGCCATCCTGCCGAACCGGGCCCGAATGAATTGTCCTCATAGCCAAAAAACGTATGCATCAAACTGAAAAAGTGACCCACTTCATGTGGCAGGGTTCCATTATAGGTGCCGTTGATTTGATTCTTGCGGCTTACCACCCAGTCATTTTGCGGAGAATAATACGCCAGAACATTATCGGTGCCGGAAGCCTGGCTGACGACATAAACGTTCAACGCGTTGTTGTGCCTGCGATTGGCCATGAGGAAGGTATTCGTCTGCATGGTATTCACATCGTCATTATTGATGGAATAATCGAACAAACCGTATGTCGGGTGCGCCCGCAGATAAAACCGTATTTCCATGGGGGCATACGCTTCGTTCATATCGCACAATTGATCCAGGATGCTGCTTTCGTTGTGCTTGCCGCCACCGGATGCATCGCCGACAATATGAAAATGAATGGGAACATATTGAACCGCACTACGGTCCGTAACAGCCTGGCCATTTTCTGCCTTCAGGAGATTTTCTTTCAGGCGGTCTGCGGATAGCAACTGGTTTTCGGGTGAAGTACCGCACACACCGTTTGTTGTTTGCCCGGTGGCGCCGTGGATCAGGAGGAGGCAAAACGCCAGGGAAACAAATATCTGTTTCTTCATAATTACTTTTTATTGCTTTTTCAATGAGACGGCAAAAGTAGAAAACTTACCTTTAGCGGCCTGTCCGTAACTGACATTTCAACCAAATTTTGTAACCCGGGAGGCAAAAAAAACGTCTATCCGGTACAGAAAAGACACTGGCGATCCATATATCAGTTTGATCGAAATAATGCAGACCCATGGTTATGAAATGTTAACTTTGCAATAATTCTGAAAGAGGAGAGTTTTTGAACTTGTTTCCAAATATAATTGTTTTTATTTTTGTAAATTCGTAACTTGCAATCGAAATTCAAAAAATCTGAGCAAACCTCTTCAATATTCAGAATTAAATTCTGACGCCATGAAATTGAAATTATTTTCTTTGACCAATATACATTTTCTCTTCTTTGTTCTTCTCTTGCCGATGCAGGGGTATGGGCAGACAGCCGTGCGCCGCGAAACCATTTTCGAGCACCTGACGAAGAAAGAGGGGGACAAAATCACGCTTGAAACGGACCTGACCACCATTATTGAAAATAAAAAAACGGAGCAATATTACCCCGGCACGCTGACTACCGCCGATGGTAAAATGTACAAGGTTGACATAAAACCGCGTGGGAAATACCGTCGAAAAATTGCTGAGATCCCGCCGCTGAAACTCAAATTCAAGAAAAAACTCCTCACCGAGGAAGGTTTCGACACCCTGAACGAGATCAAACTGGTGCTTCCCGCATTTGACAATGCCCAGGGAGACGAACTGATTGTCAAGGAATACCTTGCGTACAAGATGTTCGAGCAACTGACCACTGCCAGCGTTCGGGCCCAGTTGATCAGGCTTACGATACGGGATACGCACGTGGAGAAATCGAAAAAAATGTACGCCATCATGCTGGAAGACGAGGAAGAAACAGTCGCTCGCATGAATGGTAAACTCGTGGAGCAATACGGCATGCCTGCCGACAGCCTGATCATGAATCAGGCCGCATTGGTCTCCGTGTTTGAATATATGATCGGCAACACAGACTGGGAAGTATCCATGCTGCGCAATGTCCGGCTCATCAGGTCGGAAGAAAGCGGCAAAATACTGGTTATACCCTATGATTTCGACTTTTCCGGTCTCGTGTCGGCGCCCTATGCCAGCCCTTCGGCCGAAAGCGGGCTCAAAACCGTGCGCGACCGCTATATGATGGCCAATGGCATCAAGGTGGAGCACCTCAAACGGGCGCTGCAGGGCATCAGGACCGCAAAAAAAAGTTTTTATGAAATCTGCAGGTCCAAATACCTTTCAAGAGAGTCCACAATGGACATGATTGCCTATCTCGAGACCTTTTTCCAGCAAATCGAGGAAAAAGACGAAGTACCCATGATGTTCAAGATGCCGCAGGCGGATTAACAGCGGATACTGGATAAATTTACACAAGGACGAAGGCTCACGGCACGAAAGTTGTTTTCAAAATCAAACTTTCGTGGTGCAGATTCGGTTCTTTTTCTACATTTGCGCCCACTTGCGCCAGGAGGGGTGCCAGAGTGGTTTAATGGAGCGGTCTTGAAAACCGTCGTACCGAAAGGTACCGGGGGTTCGAATCCCTCCCCCTCCGCAAAAATCATCAAAGGCCTTTGCGATGTATCGCAAAGGCCTTTTTTCTTG
>JAKOXM010000605.1 GCA_029781095.1 Bacteroidota bacterium | reverse complement strand
GTCCCGGTAGCCGAAGCCTTCGGCAAGCAGCACTTTGCCGTCTTTGACGATGCCGAAAGCGAGGCCGGGTGTAAGGCGCTTTTGGCGAAGCGAATCGGCGAGGTGCCGAAGAGCGGCCAGGGCTTCCTGCAGACGCTTTTCTTCGGCGGCTTTCTGAACGACACTTTCCCGCGCCAGCTTCATCGGAAACGATTGCCCGCCTTGCGTAAATGTGCCTTCCAGTTTTTCAGCCTTGTCGTCAAAATTGCCTGAAAACGAGGCATTTGCCGGCACTTCGGGGAGATTGAAACTCATTTTCGACCCATCGATTTTCAGGTCCGCGAGTTTCATATCCTTTATCTTCTGAACGGGGATATCGAGATCGCCGACCCACAAGCCATTGTCTTTTTTCAGATCGATGGCCAGCTCGAGGTTCATGCCGGGCAATTCGATGGCGCCTTTCCAGCTGCCGGTGTAATCCGTCTGCCCGACGGCATTCAGAACAAAAAGCAGTAAAGCAATGAGGGGGAAAAATTGTTTTTTCATGATTTTCGCTTTGGTGAAAAGTGTGTATTCGGATGCCCAAATGTGGCAATGAAATCTGGCAGGATCTGCTATTCTTCGACCGAGGCACAAGAATCGGGGATTATTTGAACCGCCACAAAAATAAAAAGAGCCATCCCGGAATGGAATGGCTCTCAAAAAATATCCTGAACGGCTTTATTGCTGCCGTTTTTCGTCCTTTTTATCGACGGGTTTCTTTTTATCCTTTTCGTCTTTCTCCTCTTCAGGCTTGTGGCCGAACAGGCGCTTGAACAACCCGGGCTTTTTGTCTTCGTCTTTTTTTTGCGGCACTTCTTCCGGCACATCACCGCCTTCGCCGCCGGGCGGTTCGGGCAACATGCTGCTGCCCGTCTTGACGGGTGTGGTAAACTTCGCGATCATGGAATCCCGCAGCACCGAATCCCGGGTATTGATCAGCATATTAAAGGAATCGGGAGCGATGCTGACCCAGGAGTAACAGCTTACTGCAGCGAACACTTCCGGCCTTGGGGTCGGGAATCTTTCGGTAAGCATACGGCCCAGTTTTTTGTCGTTGGCGACTTTATGCCAGAACCAGGCGACAATGGGCAGCGCCATGGCAGAGCCCTGGCCGAGCGACATGGAGCGAAAACGCACCGCCGGGCTTTCCGCACCGACCCAGGCGCCTGTAACCAACTGCGGGTTGAAACAAATGAACCAGCCGTCGGACTGATTCTGCGTGGTGCCCGTTTTTCCGGCAAAATCGCCCTGAATGCCGTAGCCGTAGCGGAACCTGCCTCCCGTGCCATGATCGATCACATTTTGCATCATTTTGGTCATGACGGCAGCCTGATAGGTAGTGAGGGCCGACACATGCGGTCCGAGATCGGGGTTGGCCTCCAGTTCGGCTTTGTAATCATATACCACTTCGCCATTGCGGTTCATTACTTTCAACACCGTCACCGGTTCGGGGCGCGTTCCTCCGTTGGCAATGGTACCGTACACCTTCGCCATATCATACAGGTTGATGTCGGCGGCGCCAAGGCTTATTCCGTATTCCCGGGGCAGTTTGGAGGTTACACCCATTTTGGCCGCCAGGTCAATGGTTTTCTGGATACCTACCCGCTCTATGAGCTGGGCGGCCACCACATTGACCGATCGCGCCAGGGCGCCCGCCATGGAATACCAGCCGCCGTATCGCTCGTCAGCATTGTGCGGCTCCCAATCCACGATCTTGGTGATCTCGTTGGGGAAGTAATCGCAGGGTTTAATGCTGTCCTGCAGGGCTGCGGCATATACGATCGGCTTGAAAGTAGAACCTACCTGCCGGCGGCTGAGGATGTGATCGAATTTGAAATATTTGAAATTGGTACCGCCTATCCAGGCGCGAACGTAGCCGTTGCGGTGGTCCATTGCCAGAAATCCGCAGTTAAGCAGACAAAAATAATAACGCACCGAATCTATCGGACTCATCGTGGTATCGACTTCCGATCCGCTATTTTTCCAGCTGAAAACGGTCATCCTGACCGGTTGTTCGAAGTTTTTCAGCGCATCTTCTTTACTAAAGCCGGCATCTGCCAGGGCATCCCAGCGGGTACTTGCCTTCACCTGCTGATCGATCCATTTGTCGTCGCCCCAGGGCTTGTCCTTCTTGTAGTTTTTCCAGTGCTGGTCAAATTGCTTTTGCAGTTCCTGCATTTGCTTCTGCACGGCCTCTTCGGCGTACTGCTGCATTTTACTGTGCAGCGTGGTATAAATTTTCAGGCCGTCGGTGTAGAGATTGTATTTTTCGTCGTCGTCTTTTCTGTATTTCTCGAGTAGTTTGGGCATGACTTCCGTGCGCAGGTATTCGCGGAAGTAAGTGCCCAGACCGCCGTTGTTGCTGTCTACGTTGTAGCGCTTGGCGCCAACGGGTTTCGGGCTGAGCTTGTCGTATTCCTCTTGTGTCAGGTGGCCGTTTTTGACCATTTGCATCAGCACCACGTTACGGCGTCTTTGTGCGTTGTTGGGGTTGCGAACCGGGTTGTAATACGTAGTCGCCTTGAGCATGCCGACCAGCATGGCAGCCTGGTCTACCGTCAGGTCTTTGGGTTTTTTGTTGAAGTACTGCCGCGAGGCGACGCTGATGCCGAACACGTCGCCGCCGAAGGGCATGGTATTCAGATACAGGTTCAGCAGTTCCTGTTTTGTATATACTCTTTCGAGGCGGATCGAGATGAAATTTTCACGTAGCTTGTTGATAACCAGACTCAATCCTGGTATTCGGTAATTCTTTCGGGGGTAAAGATTTTTGGCCAGCTGCTGGCTCAGTGTGGAGCCGCCGCCGAGGCCTTCTCCCGACAATACTCCATATCCGACGCGCAGCCAGCTCTGGATATCGATGCCGCTGTGTTCGAGGAACCGTTTGTCTTCGGTGGCGATCAGGGCATTGATGATGAAAGGCGAAATATTTTCGATCGAAATAGCCGTGCGGTTTTCGATGTAGAATTTGCCGATCAGGACGCTGTCAGCGGTATAGATTTCTGTGGAATTGGCGGTTTCGACACTTTTCAGCTCTTCTGTGGAAGGCAGCCTGCCAAACAACCCTATCCAAACGCCAGCGACGAGAAAAAGCAGAAAATAAAAACCCCATTTAACAAGCCGGCCGGTCCAGCCGAGGATGCCGCCTGCTATCGGGTGGCGCTGGCGAAAGTTGCCCCAGCGTGCGCGCAGCGGTGCGGTCAGGCGCGCCCAGGCATTTGTGAGCGGTGCAAAAAAGGTCCGAACAGGCGCCGTCAGTTGCGACCACATTGCCCGTGCGGGCGCTGTGGTACGGGCGATCGCCTCGCGGGCGGACTGGAGACTATTATTCAGAGACTTCAAAAAATCAGACATAAGTATTCCCAAAAGAGCGCGCGAAGGTACCAAAAATTAGACGTGATTTACATCTGATATTTCACTTCCTTGGCCTCCGGCTGCTCCGCGACAACACTTTCAAAACCGCCTTCTTCCGCTTCAGGCGCTACGCGCGGTGCGGGTTCCGGCTCAATGAGGGGCTCGCGGTTGTCAAACCAGGCGATCAGTTTTTCTACTGAAAATGCCGGTGCCTTTTCCTCGTCATATTTTTCCAAATCCCTGATTCCCAGCACGTCACTGCCGAGGTACTGGCCGAGTTGGTAATAAGATTCCCACTGGATTTCATCAAAAAACTGGTCGCTGGTGGATTCGTGGGGGAAGTCGGGGTGGTAAATTTTATACTTATAGGTACCATACTTCAGGTAATCCTCCTCTTCCGAAAGATAGGGCTTGCCCGCGGGCGCCAGCACCGAGGATTTAACATAAATGAAGGTCCCGGTTTTGCGGGGCGTATCGAAATTCACGATGTGATTCTCTTCTTTCTGTGTATCCGGGTTGATCACTTTCGTGTCCTCCCACCACTGGTAAATATCGGCGATGGCAAATCGTTTTTTCGAATACACCTGCGAGGGGCGGGGGCGTATCAGGTCTTCGGGTTGTTCGTCGTCGCGAAAACGGATTTCGAGGCCCAGTTCGTTGCGGGCGCGGATGAGGAGGTTGTTCAGGTCGGCAAAGGCGTACAATTTATCTTCGCCTGCGTCTACGGATATGATAAGGCGGCAGCCCCGTCGCAGCAGTTCGTACACGCCCAGATTTTCAATGTGCCCGCCATCCGAAATATTGATCATTTTATTGCTCAATCCGATACGGCCGAGGAGTTCCTTAAAAAAATAGACCGGCCACCAGACAATGGCATAGCTCTTTTCCAGGACGGAAGGATTGGATATCCAGAACCCGAGCCGCGCATTGAACAGCGTCATCAGAATGCTCAGCATCTTGTTGGAATAATTGCCCAGTCCGGGATTGACGGCAGCGGCAGATATGGTGATGGCCGCCGGCAGGGTCATTCTCCGGTAGTCCATATAGCGCTCGGTAGGGACGTAGCAGGTCAGCTTCGAGCCGCAGTAAAGCGGACTGAGCAGGAAATAATCGCTCGCTTTGGAACCTTTGAATTTGTCGCCTCCGCCAGGGTTTTGCAGGTTCAGGCAGGTATTTATCAGGGGGTAAGGAGCCACATATCCGTTTCTGGCATCTGCGTTGATGTCAAAAACATCTTTGAGCGCCATGTTTTTGTGCACACCCGAGAAGCGAAGAAACAGATCGGCCAGTTGTTTCCGATAGAACCGGTGAAAACTCAATGCATTCGGGTTGGTAAAAAAACCGAGTACGAAGAGCAGGACGGCGTTGATGCCGTAGTCCACCAACAGGTTATGCGACAGGGGGCCATTGGTCTTTACGCCAGAAAGTAAAATCCAGCCGTACAGCACGAGGCCGACGAGGGCCATCGCTGATTCCACCTTGTTGAATTGTTTGGAAACGCTGAGGCTAAAATTGAGGGCAATATTGACGACGAAGTGAATAAGCATCAGTCCGCCCGCGATCAAAAGGCCCCACCATTCCAGGCTGGATGCAAGTCCGGAGGTATTGGCCACGGGATTCCCAATGAACCCGAAGATGATGGTGTAGATGTAGTAGACAATACCCGCTACGATAAGCGGGCTAATCAGACTCATGATCCAGCTGACAACAAATGCCACAGCGATCAGGAAGGTATTCCCGGTCTTCCAGATGCCTTGCCCGGGTGTAAAATAATCCCCGTGCTGGCGCATGGCAGCAATGTGTTCGTCGATGAATATTTTTTCAAAATCGCCCGTTTCCTTGGCCGTAGCCTGTACATAGGCATGCGTATAACCGCCCCCGGAAACGGTACTGAGATAGTCGGCTTTTTGCAGAATGCCGAATCTGTTCAGCGTTTTCAGGAACCCGAGGTTGATGGTAGCAGAACGAATACCTCCGCCCGACATGGCAATGCCGAACCAGTTTTCCTGGTCAGGTGTGCCGTGCTGCTGTCCCAGTTTTTCACGGCGCAGGCGCAGTTGTTCCTTTTCACGCTGAATGACTTCCTTGAAAGAAAAGATGCTCATGCTTAGAAATGGTTTTATGGTTTCGGGTTGGCGGGTTTCGGGTTGGCGGGTTTCGGGTTGGCGGGTTTCGGGTTGGAGGGTTTCGGGTTGGCGAGTTTCGGGTTGGCGGGTTTCGGGTTGGCGGGTTTCGGGCTGGCGGGTTTCGGGTTGGCGGGTTTCGGGCTGGCGGAAGGGAGCTATGATCAGGAGGGGATCAATAACCGCAAAGTGTTTTTATCTTGCAGCAAAAATAGAATTACCGCGCGACCCGTCTTACAAATACCAAAAGTTTTAATCAAAACATTCGGACATCTATAACAAGAGACTTTCAAACCGTCAAAAATGCAAGTCGTCGTTTTCGGCAAACTGTACAAGGAAAAGGACCTGCCGCATATACAGGAGTTATTCGATGCCTTGCATGCGGAAGGTATTACCATATATGTGTACACGCCTTACCTCGAAGCCCTGGGCAAGAAGGTGAAAATTCCCGGCGCGTTTGCTGCATTCGACGAATACCGCGATTTTCGGATACACAATATTGATTGCATGATCGTGCTCGGCGGCGACGGCACCATGCTCAATGCCGTAACGCTGGTGCGCGACTCCGGCGTGCCGATGCTCGGTATCAACCTGGGGCGCATGGGTTTCCTGGCCAGTATCGAGAAAAAACTCATCCGGCAATCCATCGAAAAACTCCGGCGCGGACAGTTTACCATCCAGGAGCGCTCCATGCTTTACCTCGAAAGTCATCCCGATCTGTTTGGCGACATACCCTTTGCCCTCAATGATTGCACGTTGCTCAAGCGCGACACCTCGTCCATGATTACCATCCACGCATTTCTGAACGGCGATTATCTCAATTCCTACTGGGCCGACGGCATCATCATCGCGACGCCGACAGGCAGCACGGGCTACTCGCTGAGTTGCGGAGGCCCGGTCGTATTTCCGGGTTCCGGCAATTTCGTGCTGACACCCGTGGCGCCGCACAACCTGAACGTGCGTCCGATCGTCATTTCGGACAATTCAGTCATATCTTTTGAAGTGGAAGGGCGGGGTGAAAATTTCATCTGTACGCTCGATTCCAGATTCGAGCTCATACACGCCCACCACCAGTTGGCCGTCCGGAAAAACGATTTTTCGGTCAAACTGATTCAATTACAGGACATTACATTTCTGACAACGATCCGTGAAAAACTGGGCTGGGGAGAAGACATCCGCAATTGAACAGCGGCCTCAGAAATGTTTGAAATACTCGAAAGGTTCCTTGCAACTATTGCAGACATACAGTGCCTTGCATGCCGTAGCGCCAAACTGGCTCCGGAGAGTTGTCTCTTCAGAACCACAATGCGGGCAGGGTACCACCTTCGGCTCGGCGAACGGATCGTCGCCCGGAACGGGTTTTACAGGGGGAGCGATCCCGTATTGGCGCAGCCGCTCCAGTGCCGCCGGCGAGATCCAGTCGGTCGTCCATGCCGGGCTGTAAACGGTGTCGACAGCCACTTCGTCAATACCCATGTCGTGCATGGCGGCTCGAATCTCGGCCACAAACAGTTGCATGGCCGGACAGCCGGTGTAGGTAGGCGTTATGACGATTCGAAGCCGGTTGCCTTCATACCGCACTTCGCGTACGATTCCAAGTTCGGTAATACTCACAACGGGTATTTCCGGATCGGGAATGAGCGCCAACCGTTCCCAAACGAGGTCTTCAACAGCCACCTCGTTCATATCTCTGTTTTTCTCATGTTTCACGTCTTTCCGGTGATGAAGAGAATAATAAATACCGGCATTTATCTGGGGCGAACTATACAGGTCTGTCATTTTGAATGATATATTTTTATCGGTTGTCACCAGCTTGCTCCGGGGAAAGCGCGCTGCAGGTATTGCATTTCGGTCAGCAAATGGCCGAGCTGCTCGCCATGCCGGCCGCTTCGTCCTCCGGTCTGGAAATGCACGGAAACCGGAATTGAAACGGACGCCTTTTCAAAATCATGGTGCACGCCATCGAGCCATGTTTGCCGGAATTCTTCCGGAT
>JAKOXM010000592.1 GCA_029781095.1 Bacteroidota bacterium | reverse complement strand
AAAGAAAAGGGGTTCAAGGAACTGGTAGAAAACTTAAGAAAGTAGTCAGAGATATCCAGCCGACTGCTTGATCCAACGTGCCATGCAGGCAAATCAGCTGGCACATGATCGAAAAGTAAAATTAGTCAAACCTCCCAAAGCCGGTAATATTCCGGTATTGCCTCGCAAAAAATGCGCCTACCACCTCGTTGAACTGCTCCTTGTAAAAAACGGGCGTTGAATGACCCGAATCGGGCAGTATCCACAAGTAAGACCGGGGGATGGAATGCGCGATAAGCATCGTATGCTGGGGGAGAATGACGTCGTGGTCGCCTCCGATCACGAGCGTCGGACACTGGACGCCGTGCAGTTGCGCGGTTGTGATATGCGGTTCCCAGGAAAGCAGCCGGGCGAGTTTGCGCTGGTTTTTTACTTCGGGTGTTTGCTCCTGCCTGCCGAGCTGTGCGTTGTAATCCAATGCCCAGCGATATACAAACGGATCGATTGCGGTGGAATCGGGCCAGAGGTTGGCGCCGGTGACGGCGAGTTTTTTCACCTTTTCCGGGTGTCGCATGGCCAGCAACAAGCCGTTGATGCCGCCGTCGCTCCAGCCGATGACGAAGCAGGAGTCCAGCCGCAGGCTGTCCAGCAGTGCGTTGAGGTCGTCGGCCATCATTTCATAACTCAGGGAATCGCGCGTGTCCACCGATTTCCCCTGTGCCCGGCTGTCGGCCAGGATCACGCGGTAGTTTTTGGCGAAATAGGGGATCTGGTACAGAAAATTGTTGATGGATCCGCCGTTGCCGTGGATAATGAGCAGGGGCGCACCTTTGCCGTAGGTTTCGTAATACATGTTGAAACCGCGCGTGTGTACATAGCTGCCGGTGCTGGTGTTTCGGCCGTACTGTGTGGTGTCGAACGGAGTCGGGGCGGGAGATTGCGCACGGGCAGTCTCTGCGGCAAGCATTCCTGCAAAAAGCAGGATAAGGGCTGTTGGTCTGTTCATATGCGAGTTTGACTTATTAATGCACCAAAATACGCGGTTTTGGCAAGAAGAAAGAACATGCCCTTTTTTCTTTTAAAATCGGTAGCACGGCGTTCACGCCGTCGGGATGAGGCTATTTATAGCCGAATGCGCGGTACTGCGCCGTAAACGCGAATGACAGGAGGTCAAAATGTTTATTGACGGAGAATATTTATAGCCGAATGCGCGGTACTGCGCCGTAAACGGCTGCTGTCCCGACGGCGTGAACGCCGTGCTACCGATTTGAGCGGCAAAATTATTTTACAGGAAACCCTGTTTTAAGGTTAGGGAATTTTTAACCGGCAAAACCGGTTTTTACAGGCAACCTGTTTTCTGAAAAAGGAGTCATTTCCAGGACATATCGAAAAAAAACATTGCCATTTTTTGCATCGGTGCCCTTAAATCGCTTATATTTAGCCCATGAATGACGCATGACTGCACTATACTGTGCAATTAACCCAGCTCTTCCATTCTTATGAGCCCAGCCACCGCAATTAGCAGTCATCAAGTCCCTTTCGTTTCGTATACCTGTCAATACGAAGGCCCTTCCTGAGTTATATTGTCGCATGTCCCGGCGCCTTGATTTCCCGATGCGGGAGATATGCGATCATAATTCGTATAATACCATTTGATACATACACCTAAATATCCATTCCTATGCCCGCTCAACTTATATCATCCGAGACAGCCGATTCTATGCCAAGAGAATCTTTAGTATTATGGACTTCGGTAGGCTTGAACGAGCAATCTACTCGCGCCGGAAAGGAATCTTTTCGACAAAGCGAATACCCGATTGCATGGTACATTGGTCTGGAATACGGCGAAGAAGAAAATTCCTTTGCCAAAAGTTTTTTAAAAACCATTAAAGCCATCAATTCGAAGCAGGCGACTGTATATGAATCCAAAAACAGCGAGGGGCGTGATATCTATGGCTATTTCAATGATTTTAATACATTTAAAATAGTGGTGGAAAAGGTTGTAGGCAATCATATACTCAATGTAGAGCGTTTTTCAGGCAAGGTAGAGCAACTGGATGCCCGCGACTTGCTGCGAATGGGAGAGGAAGCCCTTGAAAAATTTGAGGAAGAAGTCAATAAAATAAAAAGCCGCAGCCATTGACGCTGCGGCTTTTTTAATGTGGCTGCCTCCTGTTCCTGGCCCGGAGCCTTCGAAGCATCTGGTCGTACAGGATACGGTCCTTTTCAAATTTCTCGATGGAAAAAACGCCTACCGGAAAAGTCTGGCGTTTCAAATCTTCCCTTTTGGTGACGAAATATCCGCCGCGCACCTCGGTGCCCACCTCGTTTTCTTTGCGATTGCGCGAACCCGGTTCTCTTCCCGCGCTGCAATAAGAGCCGATAAACACCCCGCTTTTCATTTCTTCTTCCTTGGGGAATTCCATCATGGCGACGGTAGCAATGTCGCCGACGCCGGCGCTTTCTTCTCCGCTCCGGCGCATTACGATGATCAATTTATCCTTGCCCGAATCCTGCTTGCTGAAATGGATTTCGCAGTGCAGGGGTTCGTCTCCGAAAACGGGATTATAGATGCAGGCCTGGTAATTCTTTTCGACGACCATTTTCGATTGCAGGATCATTTCAGCGCCGTCTTTGCCGCGCACTTCCGTCCATACACGGTAAACGCCTTCGAGGTGTTTGCCACGGTCCACACGGTGGCTGTCGAGTTTCAAAGTCTTCACCTCTTTGAAACGGAGTGTTTTGGCCCGCGTGAGAAAGCTCTTCTGCGTCAAATGCAGCAGCCTGTCGATCTGGTCTTTTATGTCGGGGTCGGTATGGTGTCCGGTATCTTCTGTTTTAGCGAGAATGGTTTTGTAACAGAATATCAGGTTGGCGCCCCTGGATGTAATGCCCTGTATGGAGCCGAAAAGAACTTCCTGGCTCCTCAGGGATTCAATACTGTTGGCATTGCCGAAGTATAGCCGGATGTTCAATCCATTGTGGGGTTCCAGCCTTTTTGCCATGTCAAAATAAAGATATCCGGAGCGCAGGTAGGCAATGCCCTCGTAAATCTTGTTATTGATGTCCGGATCGTCTCTGTCGTGGTCGTGGAAATCCCATTCTCTGACGGGGTACCCTATCGTACCTTTATAGGAAACCTTTCGGCTCATCCCGATTTCGAGCCGGTAATCCTTTACTTCCAGGTTGATGGCTGAATAATAGTAAGCCTGAAACGAGACCGAACGGGCGAATAATCCAGGATCGTTCAAATCATATACAACATCGGGGTTTGCCCTTTGAACCAGGATGTTTTTGAGTTCCTTAAGCGCATTCTGCACGGCTTTTTCAAGGCCTTGTGTATTTCGCCAGTATTCGATGATTTGTTGTGATCCATGCGGCGCTCCCGGTTGTCTGGGGTCGTATTCGGTGCGCAATTCATCGTCATCAAATATCAGCAGGATGACCGGTATGCCGACGTGGTGAATATGCTTCAATTCATTTTTAATATACTGCGGCGCGTTGCTTCCGGCCTCCTGTTTGCCGATGACAAGCAAGTAACAGCACGCACAGGCGGCAACCCGCTCCAGCACTTTCCAATAATACTCGGAAGTAGTAGGTGCAAACATGCCGGACTCTACAGGAAGAAAGTCGTTTTGGGCCAGGATGTCCAAAACCTTCATTTTATCAGGCAGGTTGTCAGAAATGTCCGAAACGAAAGGGGCACCTATTAATATAAAGCGCTCTGAGGTATTATTTTCCATTTGACACGGGCGTGTTTCAAGCGTCAATGTTAAGGAAATATAATATATTCAACAAATGGCAACGCCATAATTTGCCTCAGCCGCCTTCCACCCCATACACAACACCTACTTTTTTGATTGTATCCATCGGTAAATCTTGTCTTCCAGCACTTTCAACGGCAAACAACCGGCATCCAGCACCTGGTTGTGAAATTCCCGGATGTCGAATTTCGGACCCAGTTCCAGTTCGGCTTTATGGCGCAATTCCAGGATTTTCAACTGGCCGATCTTGTATGACAGCGCCTGTCCCGGGATGGCCATATAACGTTCTATCTCAGAGACGATGCTTTCGGCAGGCTCCGCTTCATTTTCCTTGGAATATTCGATGGCCTGCTCACGCGTCCAGCCTTTGGTATGTATGCCAACATCGACCACGAGGCGGATCGCGCGGTGCATTTCGCTGCTGAGCATGCCGAAATACTGGTAGGGATCGGTATAAAGCCCCAGTTCTGTGCCCAGGCTTTCGCTGTACAAAGCCCATCCTTCGCCGTAGGCACCGTACCACAGGAAACGGCGGAACGTGGGCAGGCTCGTATTTTCCTGTTGCAGCGACACCTGGTAATGGTGCCCCGGAATTGCCTCGTGCAGGAACAATGACTCGCCACCCACCACATTTGCTTTGGTAGCATCCGGCACGGGCACGTAAAAAATACCCGGACGGCTGCCGTCGGGTGTGCCCTGTGTATATTCGGCGCTGGCCGAGGCTTCGCGGAAGGCTTCCGTGCGGCGCACTTCGAACTTCGATTTCGGCACCAGGTCGAACATCTTGTTCAATTGCGGTTTCATGGTCGCTTCGAGGCCTGCATACCAATTGATCACTTCCTCGGGCCTTTTAAAGGGCATGAATTTTTTATTTGTGCGGACATAATTAAAAAAGGCCTGCAAATCGCCCTTGAAACCAACCTGTTTTTTTACTTTTTCCATTTCACCGCGGATACGCGCCACTTCGCTTTGGCCGAGGTCGAATATCTCTTCGGCGGATTTGTCCGTGGTAGTCCAGTATTTTATCAGGTAATCATAGCGTTTGCGACCGTTGGGCGTATCCGAAATGCCGGAGGTGGCGCGGCCTTTGGGCAGGTATTCCTTTTCAAAGAAATCGGCCAGTTTTTGAAACGAAGGCACCAGTTGGGTCATGATCATATCCCGGTAGGCGTCTGTCAGGCGCGTTTTGTCGGCGGCCGGAAAGCCGGCAGGCATTTGACGGATCGGACCATAGTACAGGCTTTTCGCAGGGTCCCTGACGATCAGTTCCTTGAACTGGGGGATGATCTTGACGATCAGGGACGTGGGCAGCACGTAGCCTTTTTCGACACCCCGGCGCGTATAGGCAATAGCAGAATCGCACCACATCGGGAATTTACCGATGCGCTTGAGCCAGTTGTCGTAATCCTGAACCGTTTTAAAGGGCTGCGAACCGCTGCCGGAGCCGTATTGTCCGAGGGTAAGAGGCAGGCTCCAGAACTGGTTGATTGGTGTATAGTTATCCGGGAAATCCAGCCCTCTCAGGTTGATATTGCATTCCCATTTTAGTATATCGTAACTGATGCGGTCGTTCTCGTCGAGTTTTGCGGGGTCGTATTTGGCCAGCGCTGACTTTGTACGGTTGTAAAAATCGCGCAACTGCTGCCGGAAGCCTTCACTTACGTCGATCGGAAGCTGATCGTTGTACCCTTCCACGCCTTGCGTGGTGGCGTCGAGGGGGAAAAAAGAAAGCCGTTCGCGGTAGTATTTTTCAAGCAGATCATTCAACGGCGGCACAGAGGAAGCCGGTTGTTGCTTGGGAGTTTCCCTGCATGCAGAAAAAAACAGGGTGGCAAAAATCAAAAGACTGAAAATTCGCATAGTCATAGATCGAGTTGTGGAGGGCAAATGTAAAACCGCATCCGGCAAATGAAACCGGCATGCTGGACGAATGGCGGTAGCAGGACAATAAAAAACCAAAGCAGCCCGGTTTTCTGTCGTGACGGGAACTTTTCCGGCTACATTTATTTTTCCTCCTGAACCAGTCACGGAATTCAGGCGTTATCTTTGTACAAACAAGTAGCTTGCACATGTTACCGGAAGGAAGAATACATATCATTAAACGCTCGGATGGCTGGGTTGTTAAAAGAGAAGGTGCGGAACGGGCATATCGTTGGTTCAACACCAAAGAAGAAGCGATCGATCTGGCAAAGTCTTACCAGGGGCGGGGTTTCGACGTGGTGGTGCACCGCACCGACGGTACCGTGGAACAATTGATCAAAAGTGTCAAATAATGGCGGGGCAATTCGAGCGGAACGTATTTATTAACTGCCCATTCGACGATGAATACCGGACTTTGCTAAAACCGCTTTTGTTTACGCTCAGGTATTGCAATCTAAGTCCCCGCATCGCTTCCGAACGCCTTGATTCCAGCGAAATCCGCCTCGACAAGATCATAGAGATCATCCAGGAATCAAAATACAGCATCCATGATCTGTCGCGCATCAAGGCCGGCAAAGCAGGCGAATATTACCGCCTGAACATGCCCCTGGAGGTTGGCATTGACCTGGGCTGCAAGTTGTTTCACCTCGACCCGAAGTATCGCGACAAGAAATCACTGATCCTCGAAGGCGAGCGCTACAGCGTATACAGGGCTTTGTCCGACCTGTCGGGCGCCGATGTCAAATGCCACGAAAATGAAGCGGAGAAAATAGTGGAATCCGTGCGCTCATGGCTGGTGGAAGTAGGGCAGCCGAAAATACCCGGCCCCAATTCGATCTGGGACGATTTCAACTTCTTCAATGCCGACCTGAACGATATGTTGCTTGGAAACGGCTTCAAAAAATCGCAGATCGATACCTTGCCGATACCCGAGTTTATCGGATTTATGGATCAATGGCTGGAGGCCCGGGATATCTGACAGGAGAAAGACACCACGACGGACACGACGTATTTGATCCCGTCGTGTCCGTCGTGGTGCAAAAAATTACCAGAACACAATATACAATGCCGCCAGAATACCTGTAATCAGCAAAGCGCCGAGGGCGAAGGTCTGGGAAGTACGGAACTGCTCAAAATCCACCTTCATGGCTTTCGGATTGTCCTTGCTTTTCGGATCTGCCAGACTGATGATTACCATCAGGGCTACCAGCACGAGAAATACCCAGCCCATGCGGTCGAGGAACGGCACATCCGGCAACATCGTTTTGATACCGAGACCCATCGGAATGGTGACCAGGGCCGCTACCAGTGCTGCATTGGCGGTGGCGCGTTTCCAGAAGAAGCCGAGCAGGAAAATGGCCACTACGCCCGGAGAGATCAGGCCTGTGAAATCCTGAATAAACTGAAAGCCCTGCTCGAGCCGCTGCAATTGCGGAGCCACGCCGATAGCGATCAGCATGGCGACTATAATGACCCAGCGGCCGGTGCGTACCTGCGTGCTTTCATCAGCCGTCTTGTTGATGTATTTCTTGTACAGGTCCAGCGTGAAAATCGTGGCGATGGAGTTGGCTTTCCCGGCGAGGGATGCAACAATCGCGGCCGTAAGCGCCGCAAAGGACAGGCCTTTCAGTCCGGGGCCCAGGAGGTTGAGCAGTACGGGGTAGGCCCGGTCGGGTTTCACCTCACCGGCTGCATTCACCATTTCCGCCTGGAACATGCCCTTTTGATGCAAAACGTAGGCGGCGATGCCTGGCAACACTACGATGATAGGCATGAGCAGTTTCAGGAAAGAGGCGAAAAGCAGGCCGCTGCGCGCAGTCTCGATCTTGGCGCCGAGCGCCCGCTGGGTGATGTACTGGTTGCAGCCCCAGTAATTGAGGTTGGCAATCCACATGGCTCCGATGAGTACCGTCATGCCCGGCAGATCCTTGTAATAGGGGTTTGACCGGTCGAAGATCATGTGGAAATGTTCGGGCGCCTGCTGACGCAGCATTCCCAAACCGGCCATCATGCCGCCGCCGCCGTTGTGGTCGGCCACAAGGTTGAGCGCCAGGTAAGTGGTAGCGAGGCCGCCCAGCACGAGGATCGCCACCTGGATCACGTCGGTGTAACCGATCACTTTCATACCGCCCAGTGTGATGATAATGGCGAATACCGCGAGGAAAATGGCACAAGCCGTGAAACTGAATCCTGAAATGGTAGACACGGCTATGGCGCCCAGGTAGAGGATCGAGGTCAGGTTGACGAACACATACACCAGAAGCCAGAAAATCGCCATCATAGTGGCTACCAGCGGGCTGTACCGCTTTTCGAGGAATTGCGGCATTGTAAATATCTTGTTCGAAATGTATCCCGGCATAAAAAACACTGCCACCACGATCAGCGTCATGGCAGCCATCCATTCATAGGAAGCGATGGCCAGACCCATGGCAAAGCCCGAGCCGGACATACCAATGAACTGTTCGGCGCTGATATTGGAAGCGATGAGCGAGGCGCCGATGGCCCACCAGGTGAGGGAGCCTTCGGCCAGAAAAAAGTCGTTGGCACTGGTGACCGCCGATTTTTTACGCTGGTAAATCCAGTAACCGTAGCTGGCCACAATGATGAAATAAACGAGGAAGACTGTATAGTCTAAGGTTTGTAGTTCGTTGCCCATGCGTTTTTCATGAATGTTTTAGTGAACGAGTGAAGCCTTTCGCCGAAAGGCCATTCAAAACAGCATTGGTTAAGGCGGCCAAATATAGAACATGATTTGTCAGAATACCGACTATACCTGATTTGATTCCGGATGAAAATTTCTTTTTACCCAACCCTTGTGTGCTTTGAGAAAAAAGCGCTTATCTTTGCGGCCCATTCGTCAGATCCTTCCCGGGATCGGAAGAGTTGGAAAAAGGTTTCTTGGCCGAGTGGTTAGGCACAGCTCTGCAAAAGCTGCTACAGCGGTTCGAATCCGCTAGAAACCTCCGGAATAGTTTTAAGCCGCCGTAACTCGTTTTTTTAAACGTTTTACGGCGGCTTCTTTTTTGTCCGGCATTACAATGGTTCACAGAGCCACGACCTTTGTGTCAGGAATGTTTCCTAAATGCCGTGTTTTATAGATGATATACGCCCTAAAATAAAGTCCTCCGCTTTTCCGACATTTGCCCGCTCACCCAACATTGTTTACATCCACTATGGCTGGCAAAATCCTGTGCCTCGAAGGCGAAAAAAGCAACAGTCCGCACGGCAAATATTCAGTAGAAACTGTTCTGGAATTTCTGAAGCAAAGCAGCGGTATCGACTATGAACACCATCGGGTGGGCACGGGGGCGGAGCTGGACCACCGGC
>JAKOXM010000256.1 GCA_029781095.1 Bacteroidota bacterium | reverse complement strand
ATCTACGATGCATCGCGTTTGTTTTTTAACGGTCTGACTTTCAGATTCAGTTACTCATTATCACATTGTGTTCTTTTGCCAGATACTCTTTCACCCATTCCGTCGTCACCGATTTGGGGCGTTCGAGCGGAAGGGCCAGGGCACGCGCCCAGCATTGGGCTGCCAGCACGCCGAGTGCGCGGCTGACGCCGAACAGCACGGTGTAGTAGTTGTATTCCTTGAGCCCGTAATAGATCAAAACGGCCCCGGAGTGCGCATCCACGTTTGGCCAGGGGTTTTTTACTTTGCCGAGGCTGCTGAGGATAGGCGGTACCACATCGAATATTTTCCAGACGATTTTGACGAGGTCGCTGTCTTGCACATTGTCTTCGCAAAACTGGCGCTGAGCCATGAAACGCGGGTCGGGTTTGCGCAGCACGGCGTGGCCGTAGCCGGGAATCACGCGTCCGCTGGCGAGCGTGCTTTTTACGTATTCGGCGATTTGTTCGCGGCTCGGTTTGGTGGTGCCGAGGGTCTCGACCATTTTTTGTATCCAGCGGATCACTTCCTGGTTGGCAAGGCCGTGCAGGGGACCTGAGAGGGCGTTCATGGCGGCGCTGAATGCCAGGTACGGGTCGCTGAGCGTGGAACCGACGAGCTGGGTGGTATGCGCCGATGCGTTGCCCCCCTCGTGGTCGGCGTGGATGGAGAGGAACAGGCGCATATATTCCTTGAAGCCTTCGTCTTCGAAGCCCAGCATATGGGCAAAATTGCCGCCCCAGTCCAGTGAAATATCGGGCAGTACATGATCGCCTTTGTGGTACACGCGGCGGAAAATATAAGCCGCCACCCGCGGCAGGCGGGCGATCAGGTTCATGGTATCTTCGTAGGTAGCGTCCCAGTACTCCGTTTTGTTCATCCCGGAATTATAGCGCTGGGCAAACACGCTGGTATTTTGCATGGCCATGATGCCCACCGAGAACTGCGTCATGGGGTGCGCGTCCACGGGCAGGGCCTCGATGGCGCGGAATACGTGCTCCGGCACATTGGCGCGGCGCACCCAGGCTTCTGTGAGCCATTTTACTTGTTCTTTGGTGGGGATTTCACCTACGAGCATGAGCCAGAACAGGCCTTCCGGCAGGGGTTCCTTGCCGCCCGGGGCGCGGGGGAGTTTTTCGCGTAATTCGGGAATGGAAAATCCACGGAAACGGATGCCTTCTTCGGCGTCGAGGAGGGAGGGCTCCCATATCATGCAGGTGATGTCGCGCATGCCGCCATATACCTGATCAAGTATCACGTCGTCAACTTTTTTGTCGCCGTGTTCCTTTAATAATTCTTTTACCTCTATGGAGAGGGCCTGCGCTTTTTTGAAAAATTGTTCTTTTAACTGGTCCATAAAACAGAGCGTATGTTGGATAGGGGTGGTGATAATGCGTAAAGATATGACTTTTTGTTTCCCACAGAAAACTACAGTGGTAACATTGAAAAAGGGCTTTGGTTGGTTATTCCAGGATTCTTTTAAAAATAAATTTTCGCACGTAACAAAATTAATACGCGCCGAAATATCGCCTCAAAAACCATTCTGCAGAAAGCAGGAAAGCCAGCAGGGC
>JAKOXM010000578.1 GCA_029781095.1 Bacteroidota bacterium | reverse complement strand
CTGCCATGGACCTCGGCTCCACCATCCGCGTACGCGACATCACGACGCCCGACGGTGTGGAGATCACCAACACTGCTGCCGTTCCGGTTGCGATGATCGAGATCCCGCGCGCGCTGAAAGGCAAGTAATTTTTGCTTTCGCAAGGTTCCGGTTTCCAGGAAATTGGAAGCGGCTGTCTGCTCTGTGCAGGCAGCCGCTTTTCTATTCATCCCGTCCGACGCCCCGTCTGACGGCGCAGCCGTCTGTACGGGATTCACCTCGTCTGACGCGCAGGCCCAGTCTGACAGCCGAGCCGCCTGAACGCAAAGCGACGTCCAGCACCGGAACATTCTGAAGAACCCGCCTTTGAGGTCTGAAGAAATCAGGCTAGATTTGCTTTAAATCTCCTCGGCCATGTCAAAAAAGCCCGTTTCCGAACCCCAATCCGTCGATTTTGATTGCCAAAAGTGTGGCAAGAACAACATTTATCCCGCCTCCGCGATTCTTGGGTAACGCCCGCTTCTTGTACCCCGGAACGGCGTTCCGGGTACAAAAAAGCCTCGCCAGTTTACACCTGCGAGGCTGCTTTCTCCGAAAAACCAAATCAAACTTTCATTCTTTATTGCCGGGTTGCCGGGTTTCGGGTTGATGCCAACCCGTTAACCCGTAACCCGCCAACCCGAAACCCTGTAAGCAGTTAGTTTCCACTTTTGATACGCGAATTCACGTCTTCCGTACCCGTTTTGCGCTGGCGGGCGCCTTTGATATTTTTGTTGCCGAAGTTGTACCGGAAGTTCAGTTTTACCGTCCGGCTTTCCCAGTTGCCGCGGCCGGTCATGTACAGGCCGGGTGTAAAGTCATTGATGCTGCTCCAGCCGGCGGTACCGAGCACGTCGCCAAAGAGCAGGCTGATATTTCCGTCGCCGTCGAGTACCTGCTTGCGCACGCCTACATCCATAGCGCCCTGCGACCTGCTGCGGAAAGTCGCGCCCCAGATCGAAGGGCTGTTGTACCATCCGGAGACCTGCAACGACCATCCTTTCGGCAGGTGGAAGGTGTGCTCGTTGTACAGGTTGAGCGATTTGAAGGAGGCGCTGTAAGCATATCCCGGACGGAAATTGGCGTCGAATGAACTCAGGACGCCCGTTACGCTCAGGTAACTTTCCCACCATTTGGCTATAGGCATCGGTGTGCCAATGCTGAGCGACCAGTTGTCCTGGCTTGCAATGTTTCCGTTGCGCAGGAACGAGGCGCCGCCCGAGGTGGTATCGATATACTCGGTGAATACGTCGTTGGTATGGCTGTAACCCACCGTGGTGTTCAGGAATCCCATGAATGTATGCGTCAATTCCAGGCTGTTGGTGAATTGCGGGCGCAGGTAGGGGTTGCCTTTGCGGTACGTCAGTTCGTCCAGTTTGTCCTCGAAGGGGTTGAGGTCGCGGTAGCTGGGGCGGTCGATGCGGCGGCTGTAGGTCAGGCTGAACTGGTTTTTATCGTTCATCGCGAACGTGACGGCCGCGCTCGGAAACCAGCTGAGGTATTTTTCCCCTTTCGGATCTTCGTCGTCGCCGGGTTTGAGGCTCGTGAGGTCGCCCGACCAGTCGGTATGCTCGGCGCGGAGACCGGCCTGGAAGCCCCATTTTTTTACCTGTACGTTGTAGTTGACGTATCCGGCGTTCACCATCTCTTTGTAAACGAAGCGGTTGCTGCGTCCCGTGTCGATGATGGAAGTGCCGTCTTCGACGTTGAAAAAATCGAAGGTGTTGTCCGTTTCCACATTGTTCAGCTTAAAGCCCACGCCCAGTTTGCCTTTCAGAAAAGGCTGCTCGTAGTCGGCTTTCACGATGATCATGTCGATGTCGGTCGGGGTATTGTTCCGGTAGATCTTTTCGGACAAAACCGTTTCTTCGCTTCCGTCTTTATAATAGTTGGGCTGATAGGAATTGGCACGCGAACGATAGAAGCCGCGGTTGGCGTCGATCGTCAGTTCGTGGCCTGTGGTGTCGGCAAAACGGTAATTGAGGTTGAAATTGAGATTATTGCGGTTTTGGGGCACGTAGTTGCCGGCTACCAGCACCGATTCGATCTGGTCGGGTGTTTCCAGCGATGAAATGGCGGTGCGGGAGTCGTTGCTCCAGGGTCCCTGGTTGTGGCGGCCATCAATGATGAAGCCGATCGTGTTTTTGGAATTGAGGAAAAAGTCGCTGCCGAGTTTGAAATTGTGGTTGTTGTTATTGTCCTTCATTGCGCTGTGCTGATCGTAGCGCTGGCCTTCCTGGTCGCGCACGAGGTAGAGATCGTTGTGCCAGTCGCCGAAGTGATTGTTATAATTGCCAAACACGTTGACCCATTTGTCGCGGTGGTTGAAACTGAGGTTGCCGCCGCCTTTCAGGCTTTTGCCATAGATGGCTTCGCCGCCGATGGAACCGTTGGTGCCCAGCGCCCGGTTTTTGCGTGTTTTGAAGTTGATGATGCCCGCATTGCCCGAAGCGTCGTATTTGGCGGAGGGATTGGTGATCATTTCGATGGCGGCGATGTCTTCGGCGCGGAGCCCTTTCAGATAGTTCGCCAGGTCTTTGGAATCCATCGGTACGTCGCGGCCGTCGATCTGGAAGCGCACGGTGTTTTTGCCTTTCAGGCTGATTTTGTCGTTGTTGTCAACCACAACGCCCGGCGCCTTGCGCAGCAATTCGAGGGCATTTTGACCCTGGGAGTTGATGTTGCCTTCCACGTTCAGCACCGTTTTATCGGCTTTTACTTCCACGATGGGGCGGCGGGCGACGACGGTCACCTGGCCGAGTTCCTGGGCTGTGCTTTGCAGGGCGATTTTTTCAACGATTTTGTCGCCACCCTTGTATTCGAATATTGCGGAAGCGCCCTTTCCGGCGCCTACAAGACTCGAATTGATAAAATAGCGGCCCGAAGCGATGTTTTCAAACGCATACTGGCCGTCGGAGTCGGTGACCGCTCCTTTTACCAATGACGTGTCTGCTGCGTTGTACAGAACCACGGTAGCAAATTCGGCGGCGTTGCCATCTCCGTTGGATACCACGCCCCTGATTTGCTGGGCAGAAACAGTTGTAACTCCCGCGACGAGCACGGCAAAGGAAAGCAGGAAGGTTTTCATTGCTTAATTATTAGTTGTTGCACTGAATTCGTTTTTGTCTTGGGCAAAGGTGCGGGGTTTTGGTACTATGTAAAACAAGGAACATACCAATACCGTATTCCTTTCTATCAATAACCACTCTGACACGACGAAATGAAATTCGGCTACATCCGGATGGTGATTTTTTTTGCTGCCAATGGCGATTTATTCAGTGGCGATGTCCGATAGACGGGGTAAGAGACAGATAGGTTACAGCAAGGCTGCACCGAAACAACACAAGCAGGATTTGTCTGGACAAAAGGGCTTTTTTAGCCGACGAAGGGATCACTTATGCGCTCAGTTCGACTTTAGCCAAATATGCTGCCCTATAATTTGGCTAAAGTCGAACTCAGAGGCTTTCGGGGGGGCTGAAGCGAATTTCCTTCAGATCAAAATCTTCCAGGTCCCCCGCCTCGTTTTCCACGCGCAAACGTCCGCCGGCATCGACGCCACGAATGGTACCGGTGAATTCAGCGCCATTCGACCGGGCAAAAGAGGCGGGTGTGTTCATGTGGTATAAATGCCGCTCATATTCGGCTTTCATGTCAGACCGTTGCCCTGATTTTAATTGCAGGTAGCGCTGTTCGAAACACTCGAGCAGTGTGTCGGATACCGTTTCGAGGTCAAAATTCCGACCGAATGCCAGGGCGAGCGATGTGGGGTTTGGAATAGAAGGATCAAAGCTCAACTGATTGACATTCAAACCGATCCCAACGATGGAAGATTGCAGGAATGAGCCTGACAGGGAATTTTGGATGAGAATACCGCCTGTTTTCCGGCTGCCGAGATAAAGATCATTGGGCCATTTGATTTTTAAGCCGGCTGGCGGGGGAGTATCGCCGGAATACGGCAGACGGCGGATGGTATCGTGAAGGGATAATGCTACCGCCATGCTCAGGGAAAACCGGGCGCCGATTTCCAGCCAGTTCGGATACAGGATAATACTGAATGTGAGGTTCTGGCCGGCCTCGCTTTCCCAGCGACTGCCATATTGGCCGCGACCGGCTGTCTGACTGGCAGCCCGCACCACCATACCCTCCGGTGGCGTGCTTTTTGCGATCAGTTCTGCAGCATAATCGTTCGTAGACGGCAGTTCGTCGAAACGGTGGTAAACTTTTCCTGTGAAAAGGGTGTTTGCCATGTGTTTTTCGACCCTTTACGGGCATCTTAACAAGAAGTTATCAGATAAGGACGTTTATGGCGCTTGAAAGGACGCAATTTGCGCCGTATCTTTATCGCATCAATTCGACATTACAGGTTTAATTTCAATTATTCAACTCTTGATTTCAATCACAGCATCAAAGCGGGCAAAAGTTCGCGATACGGACTCCGAAAAGCTCAACCACCTCATCGTCGAAGGCATTCGGGATAAAAAAGGTAAAAATATCATACAGCTCGATCTGCGCAAACTGGGTGATGCGCCGGCAGATTTTTTCATTATCTGTGAAGGCGACTCCAATACGCACGTCAAGGCAATTTCCGACAATATTTACAAAAAAGTCAAGGAGGAAATGTACACCATGCCGTCGCACATGGAAGGTTCGACGAATGCGAAATGGATTCTGATGGATTACTTCAATACAGTCGTTCACGTGTTTTACCCGGAGACAAGGCAATTTTACGAAATTGAAAACCTCTGGAGCGACGCTGAAGCAACCGAGTTTGCAGAAGTTTGAATATCGTTTGGTGTTTGAAATTTTCCAGCGGCATACGCTCAAATTCAAATGCCGGGCACCACAACTCCAAACTCCAACCTTAATATCATGGAACAAGGACAAAAAAATAAGAATAAGCGCGACGACGATCAAAATGATCTGCGTCCGCAACGCGATGGCGGCGAACCCAGTGGCGACGGCATGCCGCGCTTCAGTTTTATGTGGATTTATATCCTCATAGGCCTGGCGCTGCTCGGGCTTCAGATGGCAAAATTCATGGGCGGCTCCCAAAAAGCCACCATGGTCGAGTTCGAAAAATGGGCGCGCAAGGGCCAGATCGAACGACTTGTCGTTATCAACAACGAGGAAGCGCAAATCTTTATCAAAAAAGACTCGCTCAATTCGGCGGATCACGCCAACCTCAAATCCGAGCTAAAAGACCCGAACAGCAAACTGCCGCAATATATCGTCAATATCGGGAAACCGGAGGTACTCGAAGCCCGGATGAAGGATATCAACGATTCACTGGTTAAGGATAAAAAGCCCAAACTGATCGCAGAATACGATCCGCAGACCAACTGGACGGCTACCGCGCTCACCTACCTGCTGCCCCTGCTGATCTTCATCGGCCTGTGGCTTATTATTCTCCGCCGGATGGGCGGAGGAGCCGGCGGGCCGGGGTCGCAGATATTCAACATCGGCAAATCGAAAGCCACGCTGTTCGACAACAACACGAAAGTAAACATCACTTTTGCCGATGTAGCCGGTCTTGACGAGGCCAAGGAAGAAGTGATGGAAGTGGTCGATTTTCTGAAAAATCCGAAGAAATACACGACGCTGGGCGGTAAAATTCCCAAAGGCGTGCTGCTGGTAGGCCCTCCCGGAACCGGCAAAACGCTGCTGGCGAAGGCTGTGGCCGGCGAAGCCGGTGCGCCGTTTTTCTCCATTTCGGGCTCCGATTTTGTGGAAATGTTTGTCGGCGTCGGCGCTTCGCGGGTGCGCGACCTATTCCGCCAGGCGCGTGAAAAAGCCCCCTGTATCATCTTTATCGACGAAATAGACGCCATCGGACGCGCCCGCGGACGCGGCGCTATCCAGGGCGGCAACGACGAGCGGGAGAACACGCTCAACCAGTTGCTTGTGGAAATGGATGGCTTCCCGACCGACAAGGGCGTCATTCTGATGGCAGCCACCAACCGCCCCGATATCCTCGACCACGCGCTGATGCGCCCCGGCCGTTTCGACCGCCAGATCGGCATCGGACGCCCGGACCTCAACGGCCGGGCACAGATATTCGAGGTGCACATGAAAAATATCAAAGTCAGCCCCGAAGTCACGGCGCTGGCCTTGTCCGAAATGACCCCCGGCTTCGTCGGCGCCGATATAGCCAACGTGTGCAACGAGGCGGCGCTGATCGCCGCCCGCCGTGGCAAAAAAGCGGTGGATATCGACGATTTCAACTATGCTCTCGACAAGGTGATCGGCGGCCTGGAGAAGAAAAACAAGATCATCAGCCCGGAAGAAAAGCAGATCATCGCCTACCACGAAGCAGGCCATGCGATTTGCGGTTGGTTCCTCGAATACGCGCATCCGCTGGTAAAAGTGACCATCGTGCCACGCGGCCTGGCAGCCCTGGGCTACGCCCAATACCTGCCGAAGGAACAATACATCACGCGCAAGGAAAAACTGCTGGACGACATCTGTATGACTCTGGGCGGCCGGGCCGCCGAATCGGTCGTGTTCGACAAGATCAGCACCGGCGCGCAGAGCGACCTCGACCACATTACGAAACTGTCGTATGACATGATCATCAATTACGGCCTGAATGAAAAGGTGGGCAACGTGTCGTTCTACTCCATGCTCAATGAAAGTTATGTACGGCCATTCTCCGAGCAGACGGCCTATCTCATCGATCAGGAAGTGAAAATCATGATCGATGAACAATACGAGCGGGCCAAGGCACTGCTTCGCGACAAACGCAAGGAACTCGACGCATTGGCCACCTCACTGCTTGAAAAAGAGGTATTGCACCGCGCCGACCTCGAACGCATCATCGGCAAACGACCGTTCCATGACCCGACCCCGGGTGAAAGCGCTCACATCGCGGAAGTAGAGCCGACCGAACGGGATGATGAAGAGTAAGTGATCATTGGTACATTGCTGCATTGTTACATTGTTGCATGGATATGCCGCCGCGCTGGATGTTTGTCCGGCGCGGCGGCGTTTTTTTTCCTGAAAGCGTTACCAACCGGAAGGGTTTAATACACGTCTATGGAAGTATGATTTGATACGTATCAAATCATAGCTCCAATATTTTAGCATCAAAAGCCAACTGTATGAAGCCCGTATTTACCCTCGCCGTATTGATCTG
>JAKOXM010000560.1 GCA_029781095.1 Bacteroidota bacterium | reverse complement strand
GTTCCTCTATGACGTTGATCACGCCTCCGACCGCTTCCGATCCGTACAGCACGGAAGCCGGACCTTTGATGAGTTCCACCCGGTCGATGCCGACGCTGGAAAGGCCCAGGCCGTGTTCATCCTGCCATTGCTGGTTGTCGAACTTGAGTGACGACAGCAGTATCAGCACGCGGTTGCCGTAAAGCCCGCGCACGACGGGTTTTGCAATGCCTGGCCCCGTGCGCAGGATACCGACACCCGGCAGTTCGGCAAGGGCATTGCACAAGGTAGATGCTCCCGAACGCTCGATCTGTTCCCGCCGGAGTGCGGACAGATTGAGCGCTGTTTCACGGGCCGCTGCATCGCGGATACCGGTAATGAGCACTTCGTGCAAGGCCTGCGAGGCGGGAAGCGTATCAGGCTGTTGCGCCCACGCATGCGCGCATACTCCCGTGAGCAGCAGCGTGAGGATATGGTTTTTCATACCCGAAAAATTGATCGGCGGCAGCGAATGCAGATTCGGCGGTCTGAGACACAGGTTTTTGGACAGGATTTACAGGATCATGGAGCCTTTTTCAAAGGAAAATCCTGTTGATCCTGTAAATCCTGCCTAAAAACACTTGTCAGACGCCTGCAAGGTTTCTATCAGCGAAAGCGCTGTTGCCTGTTAAAAAAATGAGTGGAACCGGTCGGAACTTATACCGTTTCGGGAGGGGGAGCGTAAATGTCCGGTTGCCGCGAACCCGGAAATTGCTTGATGCCAAAGCATATTGCAGACCTTTTTACCCCAGGGCTTTTCAGTATCCAGGCAAGGTCGGTTTGCATAAATGGCGCAGTCAGCAGTTGCGCCAGCAGTTTTCCCAGCGGATTATTACCCGACGGGGCGCCGGGAGCCTGTTGAAATAATTGCTGGATGCCTTGCAGGATAACCTGTTCATGCCGGTCGGCGCAGGCAGTGACCCGGAGAAGGTCGCCGGCATTCCGGACGCTTTTGATGTCGTATAAAATACCGTTGTGCCAAAACTCGCGTTTGCCCGATCGGCCCGATTCAAACTCGGATTGCGAAACCACCAAAACCACGTCTTCTTCTCCCTTCTGCAACCGCTTCATCGTCCGGGCACGAACGGCTCCCAGCTGCGCCATGGGAAGTACCAGGTATCCGGCAGATTGGAAAGAGACAAGCCCTAACAGTATGATAGACAACAGTTGGCGCAAAACAGCATCAATTGAAGTCCAAATGTATTGAAAATTCAGAATAGGGAGTACCCTCAGCGTGGGATGATGGCACACGAATTATATGGATTGGACACGGATTTTTTTATTTGATCCGTGTCCAATCCGTGTGCTATTTCAATTGGAGCGCACGGCGCTGCGATACCGGCGGCCCACTTCCTCCCAGTTCACCACGTTCCACCAGGCGCTGATATAATCGGGCCGGCGGTTTTGGTAGTGGAGATAGTAGGCGTGTTCCCATACGTCGAGACAAAGGATTGGCTGGCCTTTTTTCTCGGCGAGGTCCATCAAGGGATTGTCCTGGTTGGGTGTGGACATAATGAACAGGTTGTCGTCGTCACCGACGCACAACCATGCCCAGCCCGAGCCGAAACGGGTAGCCCCGGCCTGTGCGAATTGCTTTTTGAACTCTTCGAAATTGCCGAAATTCTTGTCGATTTTGGAAGCAAGGTCGCCGGAGGGCATACCGCCCGCGTTGGGAGCCATGATTTCCCAAAACATTGTGTGGTTCCAGTGGCCGCCGCCGTTGTTGCGCACAGCGGGGGGAAGTTTGGAAATATTGGCCAGCAGTTCTTCGAGGCTTTTGCCTTCGTGCTCCGTCCCTTGCAGGGCAGCGTTCAGGTTATTGACGTAGGCTGCGTGGTGCTTGTCGTGGTGAATTTCCATCGTACGGGCGTCCACGTGCGGTTCGAGAGCGTTGAAGGCGTAGGGGAGGTCGGGAAGCGTAAAAGCCATATTTTTTGTCGGATTGGTTGAAGATGGTTGAAAGTAGTTGAATTAAGTATCTGGACTTATGATTGACGAATGCAGATTACATGATTGTTGATTTTTGATGTTTTTAGGGGGAGATGGATGATTATTTGGATTTACCTGTGACTGTTTTAGTGCTTGCAACAAAAATGGACACCAGTTCATTATTTTCAAGGAGGAGAGGTGCAAGTTTGCCTTCCGAAAACCAGTTTCGTTTTTGAATGATCTTCAGGCAAACAAGTGTTTCACGGAGCTCTTTGATAGGAACCTTCATTTTATGTACAAAATCGCCTCGTGATTCAGCCGCTTGCGCTTCACCATATTAAGCGCCGGCGATGTGCCTGAACGGAGAACT
>JAKOXM010000253.1 GCA_029781095.1 Bacteroidota bacterium | reverse complement strand
TTCAGGGTATCGGCAAAAAGCGGGTCTTCGTTTAGCGCTCCCGCTGCATCGGCGGTATGCCGGAACAGGTCAAAAACCAGTTGGTTGTCCATCGTGGTACCGGCAGAGAGAGACGCCTTCCTGTTTTCCGCATAGGTAAAGGTGTTTTCGGGTGAATCGGAAGGCGACACCACGAGCCAATGATGTTCCGGTTCCTCCTGCAATACGTCTATATAAAACTGACAGGCGCTTTTTAGGACCGGGTAAGCATTTTCGAGGAATTGTCTGTCGCCGGAGTATAAAAAGTGTTGCCACAGATGCTGGCTCAACCAGGCGCCGCCCATAGGCCAGAGCCCCCAGGAGTACGCGCCGTCCACGGGGTCGGTGACACGCCACAGATCGGTATTGTGATGCGTTACCCAGCCGCGGGCGCCGTAGGTCTGCGCAGCACTTTGACGGCCGGTGACTGCAATTTCGCCCACCATCCGCAGCAACGGCTCGGTCAGTTCGCCCAGATTGGCCGCTTCGGCGGGCCAGTAATTCATTTCGGTGTTGATATTGATGGTGTATTTGCTGTCCCAGGGCGGCATGAGTTTGTCGTTCCAGATACCTTGAAGCGTGGCAGGCTGGCCGCCGGGTTGGGAACTGGAAATCAGCAGGTACCGGCCAAACTGGAAATACAGGGCGGCCAATTGGGGATCAATCCCTTCGGCAAAACGGGCCAGGCGCACATCGGTAGGCAATGCGGCGGATCCGGTGGTCCCTAAATCAAGCGTAACCCGGTCAAACCATTTTCTGTAAGCCGAAACATGGTTTTGCAAGGCAGCATCATAGTCCTTTCGAAGTGCTGCATTTAAGTACCCGGCGGCAATCTCGCCCGGGTTGCCGCTGATATCGCGGTAATTTTTAAAGTTGGTGGCGATGGAAATATACAGCGTTACGGCATCGGCATTCATTATTTGCAGGCCGGAAGAATCCCGGGCTGTACGCCCGTTTTGGACCGAAACCTTCGTCTGGGCAATAAATTCGATAGCGCCGTTTTTGCCTTCATGGCTGCCGGTGCGACCCTCCAGCACCAGTTCATTGTCATTGGTTACCCGGATTTGATGCTCCGCATGCGGGCTCGTCATCGACAGGGCACAGGAAATACTGTGCGCTTTGTCGGCTGTAAGCCGGACGACAATCACCTGGTCGGGAAAAGAAGCGAACATTTCCCGTTTGTAATTCACGCCATGACTGGAATAGGAAATTCGTGCCACTGCACTGCCGATATCGAGTTCCCGGCGATAGTCCGTGTACGTTTCGTGCCCCGGGAACCGGAGATACAAACTGCCGACAGGTTGATATGGCATGCCTTGGTTCAACGATTTGACGTGTTCGTCGGCATATTTTTGGGCATCTTCGTATTGTCCCTCCCGGATCATTTGCCGGATCACCGGAATGGCCTTGCCCGTCTCCGGATTGATATTATTGCCCGGTTCGCCGGCCCAGACCGTTTCCTCATTCAATTGCAACTCCTCCTGTCCGGGTGTTCCGTAGATCATAGCGCCCAGTCTGCCGTTGCCGACAGGCAGGGCTTCGACCCATTCTTTTGCAGGTTTGTCGTACCAGAGTGTCATGGGGTTGTTCTGGCAAAACGTAGCAAATGCAGGAAACAGGAAAAAATTAAACAGGAATAAAACTCGCATGATGCATTTCTTTGAATGGTCGGAAAAAGAATACCGGACTAGTTTTTCATTTTTTCAAGCCGAAGCAGGGCTTCCAGGTAGTAATAGTCGCCGTAGATCATGGACGCGTCAATTTCAGTACCGGCGGGTTTGTGGCCCGTGCAATGCAGGAGAAAAGCGCTGTTTTTCCCGCGGCTCTGATACTTTTCCGATGATAACGCAGCCAGTATTTTTACAGCCTTTTCGTAGTAGTTTTTGGCAATACCCTTATCGGAAACCAGGGTGGACAATTCGAGCAGGGCGGAGGCGGTTATGGCCGCTGCGGAGGCGTCTTTCGGCTCATTCGGGATATTGGGTGCGTCGAAGTCCCAGTACGGGATCATGTCTTCAGGCAGGCGTTTCAGATACAGGTTCGCTGTGTTCTGCGCTACCTCCAGAAATTTCGGATCGCGCGTTTCGCGATATGTCATGGTATATCCATAGATCGCCCATGCCTGTCCGCGGGCCCACATGGACTCGTCGGCATAACCCTGGTGGGTTTGGCCTTTGATGCGGGCGCCCGTACTGTCGTTGTACAATATCGCATGATAAGTGCTGAAGTCGGGTCGAAATTGGTTTTTCATGGTCGTTTCTGCGTGTCGCACGGCGATATCATACAG
>JAKOXM010000531.1 GCA_029781095.1 Bacteroidota bacterium | reverse complement strand
GTCCGGCCGAAGGCATGAAATTCGCCAAACGCGGTCAGGATGTGTTCTTTCTCATCGAGCGATTTCCCAAACCTGTTGTTGCCGCGGTCAATGGATTTGCGCTCGGCGGCGGATGCGAACTTGCCATGGCCTGTCACCTGCGTGTAGCGGGTGAAAAAGCAAAATTCGGACAGCCGGAAGTGAACCTCGGGCTCATACCCGGCTATGGCGGCACCCAGCGCCTTATCCAGTACATCGGCAAAACAAAAGCCATGGAACTCCTCATGACGGCCGACATCATCGGTGCGGATGACGCATATCAACTGGGGCTGGTCAACTGCGTGGTACCTTTCGGCGCCGAAATTGAAAAAGCCCGCGAGATCATCGAAAAAATCGCGGGAAAGGCGCCTGTCGCCATTTCAAAAATCATTGAAAGCGTGAATGCATATTTCGAGGAAAGCGTCGACGGCTTCTGGAAAGAGGTGGACGCTTTCGGTGAATGCTGCGGTACGGAAGACTTCCGCGAAGGCGCTTCGGCCTTTATGGAAAAGCGTAAGGCGAACTTTACTGGAAAATAAATGTTTCTGCGATCGTTTTAACCTTGTTATGATCAAAACAATAGAGACTGATATTATCATAATCGGAGCCGGTCCGGTCGGGTTGTTTGCCGTATTCGAGGCCGGCTTGTTGAAAATGCGCTGCCACCTGATCGACGTGCTCCCCCACCCCGGCGGGCAATTGATGGAGATTTACCCGAAGAAGCCCATATACGATATTCCGGGATGCCCGAGCATACTGGCAGGCGACCTGGTAAAAAACCTGATGGAGCAGATTCTGCCTTTCAACCCCGGATTTTCGCTCGGAGAACGGGCAGAAAAGGTTGAAAAACAGGAAGATGGGCGCTGGTGCGTAACCACCTCTCAAGGCACGAAACACATTGCGCCGGTGATATTTATCGCCGGCGGACTGGGCTGTTTCGAGCCCCGCAAGCCACCGATCGACAACATTGAATATTTTGAAGACAAAGGGGTTGAATACTTCGTACGCAATCCGGAGTTTTTCAAAAACCGGCGTGTGGTCATTGCCGGAGGCGGCGATTCGGCCCTGGACTGGACAATTTACCTTTCCGACGTCGCGAGCGAACTTACGCTTATACACCGCCGCACCGAATTCCGGGGTGCGCCGGATAGTGTGGAAAAAGTGCTTGAACTTGCCAAAGACGGAAAAATCAAACTCATCACCAATGCACAGGTAGTCGGTCTCCACGGCAACGGACAGCTCAACGACGTGATCGTACAGCACGACACCGAAGGTGAGATCAGGTTGCATGCGGACTACTTTGTGCCCTTGTTCGGCCTGACGCCCAAACTCGGGCCCATTGCCGAATGGGGGCTCACGATCGACAAAAGTGCGATTGCAGTCAATACAGAGGATTACAGCACCAATGTTCCCGGGATTTACGCGATCGGCGATATCAATACCTATCCCGGCAAACTCAAACTGATCCTTTGTGGTTTTCACGAAGCGACCCTGGCATGCCAGTCGGCATTCAAGGTTGCCCGTCCGGAACAGAAATTGTCATTCAAATACACGACCGTAACAGGCATCGAAGGCCTCCCGCTTTAATCCGGATGAAAGAAAACATCAAAGTAACCGTATTCGACCGCGACAACCGCCGGCACGACCTCGATGCGCCCACCGATATGGGCATGAATATCATGGAGTTATGCAAGGCGTATGAATTGCCCGTGGAAGGCACCTGCGGAGGGATGGCATTGTGCGCTTCATGTCATGTCTACGTGCTCAGCAACCACATACTTTCCCAGCCTTCCGACGATGAATTGGCCATGCTCGACCAGGCGTTTTTTGTAAAGGAGAACAGCAGGCTCGGTTGCCAACTGAAAATCAGGGAAGAACTGGATGGCCTGGAACTCCGGCTGGCACCAGTCGCGCAATAAGTTCAACTGCCTGCAATCAAGGTCCGGTAATCATCCCAGCGGGCATCTTCCGTCTTCATTTCCAGCAAGTCGAGCAAAACGCCTTCATACAACGCGTCCAGTTCCTGGGCCGTGCGGGCCGTGCGCAACTCCAGTATTCCTTTTTCTATCTGTGCGAGCCGCCAGGCGAAGGTTTTTGCCATGCGTTCAAAAATAGCCTCGCAAGCCAGGGCGTGATCATCGCCGCTTTTTCCCGCCACTATAGCTACTTTAAAAGCGACCTGGTTTCTGGCGATCATCTTTCCTTCTTCCAGGATAAAATAGGCCGTATGCGGCCAATGTCCCGGCGGCGGAAGCAGGTTTGCGTATAAGACCAACTGCA
>JAKOXM010000530.1 GCA_029781095.1 Bacteroidota bacterium | reverse complement strand
GACCTCGATACTTTATTGCTCGACAAGACGGGCACTATCACCATCGGGAACCGCAAAGCCACCAATTTTTACGCTACTGACGGAGTGCTGCGCGACGATTTGATTCGCTACAGCGTGCTGAGCTCGCTCGCGGACGAAACGCCGGAAGGTAAAAGTATCGTGGAACTGGCCCACCCGGATATGGTCAAAGGCCTGAGCATTCAGGGGGGCGCCCTGATCAAATTTACAGCGGAAACACGTACCAGCGGTGTGGATATGCCCGACGGTATACGTATCCGCAAAGGCGCGCAGGATACGATCCGCAAACTCGTCGAACGCGCGGGCAATGCGTTCCCGGCCGATACGGAACAGGAAATCCGCCACATTTCCGCCAACGGCGGTACCCCGCTCGCGGTAGCGGTCAACGAAAAAGTCGTCGGCGTCATCGAATTACAGGACATCATCAAACCGGGCATCCACGAACGGTTCCAGCGTCTGCGCCACATGGGGGTAAAAACCGTGATGGTGACGGGTGATAACCCGCTCACCGCCAAATACATCGCCGAAAAAGCGGGGGTAGACGACTTCATCGCCGAAGCCAAACCCGAGGACAAAATGAACTACATCCGCGCCGAACAGGCCCAAGGAAAACTCGTGGCCATGATGGGTGACGGTACCAACGACGCGCCTGCCTTGGCCCAGGCCGACGTGGGGGTGGCGATGAACTCCGGCACGCAGGCCGCCAAGGAAGCCGGCAACATGGTGGACCTGGATAACGACCCGACCAAACTCATCGAAGTAGTGGAAATCGGCAAACAACTGCTGATGACGCGCGGTACACTGACGACTTTTTCGATTGCCAACGACGTAGCGAAGTATTTTGCCATCGTGCCGGCACTGTTCATCACTTCGATTCCGGCGTTACAGACGCTCAACATCATGGGCCTGCATTCGCCCGATTCGGCCATCCTGTCTGCGGTGATCTTCAATGCGTTAATCATTCCGGCGCTGATCCCGCTCGCCCTGAGAGGGGTGGAATACAAGCCGATCGGCGCTTCCGCTTTGCTGCGGCGCAACCTGTTTATCTACGGTCTCGGCGGCATTGTTGTGCCGTTCGTAGGGATAAAGTTGATTGACCTCATAGTTGGCGCATTTGTGTAAAAGATCAAGTTGTCATTCCGAACTAAGTGAGGAATCCGAGTATGTCACTCTACGAGAGGTATTTGTCTGATTCTTCGCTACGCTCAGAATGACAAGCTTTAAAAAATTAATAATCATGCGAACCCATATTCTCCCATCCATCATACTGACCGCCCTGTTGCTGGTACTGTGCACAGTGGTTTATTCGGTCATTCTTTTGGGCGTCGCACAGGCGTCGCCCAATCAAGGCAAAGGTTTTGTCATCGAACAAAACGGCAAAACCTGGTACGCCAACGTCGGCCAAACCTTCGACGAGGACCGTTATTTCTGGTCGCGGCCGTCAGCAGCAGGTTACAACGCCGCCGGTTCGGCGGGTTCCAACAAGGGCCCGTCCAATCCGGATTACCTTGCGCAGGTGCAGGCGCGCCTCGACACCTTTCTCGTTCACCACCAGGGCGTTAGTCGCGGACAGGTGCCGGCCGATATGGTGACGGCCTCCGGCAGCGGCCTCGATCCGGATATCTCGCCGCAGGCGGCGCGCGTACAGGCGGCGCGGGTAGCGCGTGTGCGCAAGCTGCCCGAAGCGCGCGTGCGCGAACTCGTGGAACAGCACGTCAAAGGCCCTTGGCTCGGCTTATTCGGGCCGTCGCGGGTTAATGTGCTGGAACTGAACCTGGCGCTGGATCAATTGAAAAACTAGCATTATGTCTTAACCGATCATTATGGACAAATCGATCCCCGGAACCATGTCCATAAAATTTTAAAAAATATATTGTTATGAAAAATATAGTGTTGCACTTGAGCCCGCTGCTTCTGTTTTTCAACTCTGTCTGGGCCCAATTGGATACCTCGGGTATAAACGTTGCAATTTCCGGTTATGCCGAACCGTACTACGGCTACGATTTTAACGACCCGGCTGACGGCAACCGCCCCGGCTTCGTGTATGCTCACAACCGTCACAACGAATTCAATCTGAACATCGCATACTTGAAAGGCTCGGTAAGTGCACAGCGTTTCCACGGCAATCTCGCCGTCATGGCCGGTACCTATGCCAATGCCAACCTCGCGGCCGAGCATGGCACCTTGCAGAATCTGTATGAGGCCAATGCAGGGGTCAAACTTTCCAAAAATCACGAGATATGGATAGATGGCGGTATTTTCAGTTCGCATATAGGCTTTGAAAGCGCGGTCGGCAAAGATTGCTGGACGCTGACGCGCAGTATCCTGGCCGACAATTCGCCGTACTACGAGGCCGGGGCCAAATTGTCGTACACGACGCCGAACGGCCGGTGGTTTTTTAGCGCACTCGCACTGAACGGCTGGCAGCATATTCAACGGGTACCGGGCAGTTCGACTGTATCGGGCGGCTGGCAGATTCAGTACAAACTATCCGACAAGGTGACGCTCAACAGCAGTTCGTTTTTCGGCTCGGATAAACCCGATTCGTTGTCGCTGGGTCGTATTTTCCACAACTTCTACGGTATTTTTCAACTCAGCGATAAATTCGGCCTGGCACTCGGATTCGACACGGGCTGGGAAGAAAGCCCCCGCGAAGACGAAAGCGCTCAATTCTGGTACAGCCCGGTCGTCATTGGCCGCTATTCCATCAATCACCGTCTGGCTTTGGCGGGACGCGTCGAATATTACAGCGACGAAAACGGCGTCATCATCGCCACCGGCACGAAAAATGGCTTCAAAACCTTCGGCGTT
>JAKOXM010000517.1 GCA_029781095.1 Bacteroidota bacterium | reverse complement strand
TTCCATCGCCAGGGTATCTACGCCGCACAGGATTTTCAGGCGATCGCCGAATGCATTTCTCATGCGGGTCACATTGGAAACGTCACGTGTGGATTCCTTTACTGCCTGTATATGCGGGTGCCGGATGAGTTCTTCGAACATCGGCAGAGTCACCTCGGTTTTGTAGTCTACCGGGTTGTTGTAAATCATGATCGGGAGCGGCGTCGCATCGGCTATGGCCCGGAACCAGGAGACCGTCTCCCGATGGTCGGTTTTGTAGCGCATGGGCGGCAGGAGCATCAATCCGTCGGCGCCGAGATGCCTGGCGCGTTTGGCGGCCGCCACGGCGTCGCGGGTGGAACCTTCGGCAATATTCAGAATAACGGGTATTCTGCCCGCGGCTTTTTCCAGCGAATACTCAACCAGTTGGTCTTTTTCATGGTCGGTCAGCGTACTTGATTCCCCTAAAGTGCCTCCCAGAACAAGACCGCTCACGCCTGCGCTTATTTGCGCGTCCAGGTTGAGCCCGAAGGTATCCAGATCGAGTTTGTCGTCCGGCGTAAATTTGGTTGTTACGGCGGGATAAACGCCGGTCCAGTCAACTTGCATAGTGTGGTGTTCGGTTTTATTAAGTGTGATGGTCAGGTTGGTTTTCGCTGTAAAAGTATCAATGTGCGCTCATTTGGCGATGTATTTTGGAGAAAAACGCGAGCCGTCGCCTTTTACAAGGACGACGGCCCGAACATACTAAGGAGGAGCACAATTATTGAACTGCAACTGTCTTGATTGAGGCCTCTTCTTCTACTTTCGTATTTTTCGGTAACGTAATTTTCAGTATCCCGTTTTCGTATTTGGCCACAATGTCTTCGCTTTTTACATTTTCCGGCAGCGTGAAGAAGCGGTTGAAAGACGCATACTTCCATTCGCGACGGGTATATTTTTCATCCTTGTTTTCTGTTTCTGCTTCTGTTTCCGCACTGATGTTGAGGTAACCGTTTTTTACCTCGATTTTGAAGTCATTTTTTTGATAGCCGGGCGCTGCAACTTCCAGATTGAATGCCTTTTTGCTTTCCTTGACGTTTATAGCAGGCATGTTGGTATTCTTTTTCCAAAGCCCCTCCATATCATCGGAAAAGAAATCATCCATCCAGTTGACTACGCCTGGGAAACGAATTTCCGGATTCCATTTGATGAGTGACATAATAAACCTCCGTTTTTAAGATTTGAACTGATCGGTTTTATTTTCACCAACAAAATAACAGCCGTAATTTGCCAAATGCACTGATGAAACTCAATTTGTTGTCTGATCTTGATCACAAAGCTGGAACTGCTTATATGGAGTTGACCCTGATCCCGCCTGGATCTCCAATTCTCCTGATGGCAGCAATATGCGGCAAAAACAAAATCAAAAAAAGGTAAACCGGCGTACCTTCCGCCAAATTTTTTCGTATGCTGAAACGTTTTCATCTGCTTTTCTCTTTTGTTTTTCTCCTGTCAAGTGTTCTGCATGCCCAGCCCCTGTCCACCAATTCAAATGACCGTTTGCAGGGCTTCGATTTGAGGAAAGATTTGAAAAGCAACTCCCTGCTCTCCGCACTTCAGCCCGAAAGCATTGGCCCTTCCATATTCTCCTGCCGCGTGACGGACGTGGATGTGGATCCGCAAGAGCCAACGCGTTTTTATGTTGCCTATGCATCAGGCGGTTTGTGGTACACGGAAAGTAACGGTACAAGTTTTACGCCCGTGTTCGATCATGAGGGGAGCATGACCATCGGCGACATTGCTGTGGACTGGAAGAACAATATCATCTGGGTAGGCACAGGCGAGGTGAACAGCAGCAGATCGTCTTACGCAGGCACCGGCATGTACCGGAGTGCCGACGGCGGCAAATCCTGGGAATGGCGGGGTCTTCCGGAAAGTCATCATATCGGACGTGTTTTGCTGCACCCGACGGATACGAATACGCTTTGGGTGGCAGTGCTGGGCCATTTGTATTCCTCCAACGCCGAACGAGGCATTTATAAAACCACCGACGGAGGCAGGACCTGGACGAAAACGCTGTTTATCGACGACGAAACGGGGGCCATCGACATTGTCGCCGACCCTTCCGATCCGAATACCCTGTACGCGGCAAGCTGGCAACGCAGCCGCCGGGCCTGGGAGTTTATCGGCGCAGGTGCCGGTTCGGGTATCTGGAAAAGTACGGACGGAGGCTCGAACTGGACAAAAATCAGCACCGCTGTGAGCGGATTCCCGACGGGCGACAAGATCGGCCGCATCGGCCTGACAGCCGGTCGAAAAAACGGCAAAACGATTTTGTACGCCAGCCTCGACAACCAAAACCCCAAGGAGAAAAAAAAGGAAGAAAAAGCGGACGCGCTGACAAAAGACCAGTTGCGCAGCATCTCAAAAGAGGATTTCCTGAAAATTCCGGAAGAAAAAATTGCCGGATATTTGAAACAATACGGTTTTCCTGAAAAATACAATGCAAAGAAAGTCAGGGACTTGATTGAAAAGGACAAAATAAAACCTGTCGCCCTGGTCGATTACCTCGAAGATGCGAACAACAACCTGTTCGAGACGGATTACACAGGAGCGGAGGTCTATCGCAGCGAGGATGGCGGCATTACCTGGAAACGGACCCACGACGGACCGCTGGAACAAATGTTCTTTACGTACGGCTACTACTTTGGCAATATCCGCTGCGTACCAGATGACCCGGACCGTGTATACCTTGTTGGTTTTTATATTATTCGCAGCGACGACGGCGGCAAAACCTGGAAAAACATAAACGGCGCCAATGTTCACGTTGATCACCACGCCCTTTGGCTCAACCCCTCCCGGCCGGGCCATCTTGTCAACGGCAACGATGGCGGACTGAATATCAGTTGGGACAACGGCGCATCCTGGATGAAGTGCAATAACCCGCCTGTCGGACAGTTTTACTCCGTCACAACCGACGACGAGGAGCCTTACAATGTCTACGGCGGTGCACAGGACAACGGAGTCTGGGTCGGCTCGTCCGACTACAGGGCCTCGGATGAGTGGCATCAAAACGGCCAATATCCGTACAGGGAACTGGTTGGCGGCGACGGCATGCAGGTACAGGTTGATACCCGGGACAATAATACCGTGTACGCCGGCTACCAGTTTGGCTACTATTTCAGGATCAACAAACAAAACGGCGACCGGAAACTTATCACACCCCGCCATGAACTCGGCGAACGCCCGCTCCGCTTTAACTGGCAGACGCCGATCTGGCTCAGCCGCCACCTGCAGGATGTGCTATACTTTGGCGCAAACAAATTATACCGTTCCTTCGACAAGGGAGAGCACTGGGAGGTAATTTCAGGCGACCTGACCGGCGGCGGCGCCAAAGGAAACGTGCCTTACGGTACCCTTACATCCATTTGCGAAAGCCCGCTCAAATTCGGCTTGCTGTACACGGGAAGCGACGATGGACTCATCCACGTGACGCGCGACGGCGGCGAAACATGGACGCGCATATCGGACAGCCTCCCCGCGAAATTATGGGTCTCGCGTGTGCAGGCTTCCGCGCACGAGCGCGGGCGCGTGTACGCAAGCCTGAACGGTTACCGCTGGGATGATTTTTCTTCCTACCTCTATTCATCAAATGACTACGGGCAACACTGGCAACGCATTGGGCTCGATTTGCCGGCAGAACCCGTCAATGTCGTGAAAGAAGACCCGGTAAACCCGGACCTGCTGTTTGTGGGCACCGACCACAACATATACGTCTCCCTCGACCGCGGTGCGACATTCCAGGCATTAAGCGATTCCTTTCCCGACGTGCCGGTGCACGACCTGGCCATACAGACAAAAGCAGGCGATCTCGTCATCGGGACGCACGGCCGCTCCGTGTATAAAGTCGATATCTCAAATGTCGAACGGCTGAACGCCGATATCCTGGCGTCCACGGTATCGGTTTTTGATATCGGCAAGCGAAAATTCAATAACAACTGGGGCAAAAAACCGGCTTACGATGAGGCGAAAGATCCGGAACTGGCCGTTTGGTTTTACTCCAATACGCCGGGCAAAGCATCGTGGTCGGTCAAGATGAAGGACGGCGGGCCGGTGCTGAACTCGGGCGCCACGGCATGCCGGAAAGGCCTGAACAAATTCAGGTATACGCTTGATTTGCAGGAGTCCGTATTGAAAAAATATACGGAAGCCCTCCAATCGCGGCAAAAAGATTCGAAAAAAGCGCCGGAACCGGAAAAAGCGGATACAGGAAAGTATTACCTGCAAAAAGGCGTTTATACTTTTACACTTGAAATAAACGGACAATCGGATGTTCGGGAATTTACGATCGAATGATCGCGAAGCCTGTGACAATCTCCGATTTCACCGTTTCAATTGCTAACACACCTTTTCAAACACAATTTTTTCAATGAGAAATTTTAGAAAACTGTTATTGGCGGGTCTCGCAGTGGGAAGTATGGCGCTCACGGGCTGCCTTCACATCATCGAGGAAGTAACTTTTCATGACAACGGCAAAGGAAATTATGCTATGACGCTGGATATGAGCGAAGTAAAAGGTATGATGGAAATGCTGAAAGGGATGTCGACTGACAGCACAGGCGCACAAACCGGAGGCGGCGAACAGGACAACTCCATGTCTCAAATGGGCCAGGAACTCAGCGGTGTCGCCGCTACGCTTAAAAATCTTGCCGGCGTCACCAATGTGGTTGAGATAAATGACACCACCAACTTCAAATTCGGCTATTCGTTCGATTTCGTGGACATCGCGGCGCTCAACCGGGCCCTGAAAGTGGTGAACAAGGACAAGTACGACAATAATGTTGACGAAGTCTTCAAATTCAGCGGCAAGAGTTTTGAACGCCTCGGCACCGGTGATATGGGCGCTGAAATCAAAAAAGCGCTTGCAGAAAACGGCGGAGAAGATGGCGGCGACGAATCCATGGATATGATGAAAATGATGTTCTCCGACATGAGCTACAAGCAGATTTACCATTTCCCTGACCGCTCGATCAAAAAATCATCCAATGAATTGTCCGAACTAAGCGACGATAATCATACGATGGTCATCACCATCAAGCCCTTCGACGAAGAGCAACTGAAAAAAAGCCCGACGGTAGCAACAGCAGTAAAGCTGAAATAAACCCTGCCCGGCGATAGTGATAGTCCGGCTGCCTGGCCGGGCTATCACTCATTTACCCCCGGTTACTTTGAAACCTCCCGGATCCTGTTCGGGAAATCGGTGATAATTCCATCCACGCCCAGGTGAATCATGCCGCGCATGGCGGCCACATCATTTACCGTCCAGGGAATCAGTTTGATGCCCTTTCCGTGGCATTTGCGCGCCAGTTTTTTGGATACCAGCAGGTAGTACGGGCTGTAAATGTCTGGCCGGAAGCCCAATTCTTTCAGGTTTGCATCAAATCCCCGGATGTTTTCGATCAGATACGCCAGCGGAATATCGGGTGCCTGGCGATGCATTTCCTGTAATGCACGTATATCAAAGGATTGAACCGTAGCGTTTTTGTCGATGCCCAGAGCCCGGAGTTCGGTTATGACCAGCCGGGCGAATTCCTCCACCGGCGGGTGACGAACGCCGTCCCACGCCGGCTCGCTCTTGATCTCGATATTCCAGCGGATCGATGCGGCTCTTTCCGGATTTTTGGCGCGCAGGGCCTCCGCCAGTTCCCGCAGGGTGGGCTTTACGGTTTTCATTTTTTGCTGATCCGTAAAACGCGGATTGCCCCGGCTCCCGCAATCGAAACCCTGCACCTCGGCAACCGACATCTGGTAGATCAGGTATTTTTCCTCATCGCGTTTGGGTATGGAATCGCCGTTCGGCAACTGGCATATCGCCGGATTAAACCAGGGCTCGTGGCTGACAATCAACTGATTATCTTTTGTGACAGCCAGATCGAGTTCCAGTGTGGTGACTTCCGGAAAATCCAGCGCTTTCAGAAAAGCGGGAATGCTGTTTTCCGGCATGAGCCCCCGGCAGCCGCGATGCCCCTGCCAGTCGAACCCGGCAGGTACGGACACAGGGCCTTTGGGAAGGGTCGTTTTACAAGCGAAGTAGGGGAGTGCTGCTAACATGAGCCAAAGTAACAGGGTGAGATGCTTTTGACCGGTCATTTTCATTGCGTGGTTTTACCTTTGGGCAAAACTACGATACCTCCGGTTAAGCGAAGGTTAATTTCACATCCTCAAATATCTGCACAACTGGCAGAAACAAAACGACATATACCATGATCGACGTCAAAGAATTTCTCTTTTCCCTTCCCGCCAAGGTAAAACCCGAAGTGCTGGAAGGGCAATCCAGCCTGTTTCATTTCGATATTGCGGATGCCGGGCAATTCACCATCAAACTGGCGGACGGGAAACTGGACGTATCGGAGGGCTTGAGCGGCGAACCGAGCTGCAAGGTATCGGCCTCAGCCGAATCTTTTGCCAAGTTACTCAGCGGCGACCTGAACCCGATGATGGCCATGATGACAGGCAAACTGAAAATCAGCAACCCGGGTGAAATGCTAAAATACGCGAAGATTTTCGGCCTGATGTAACGCCAACTTCCGGTTGCGTAACGCCAACCTCCGGTTGGCAATTAACCCGGCTTAATGTAACGCCAACCTCCGGTTGGCTCCGGTTGGCAGAGACGAATCGCCAACCGGAGGTTGGCGTTACGCGTCCTTGAACTGATCTATTTCCCTGCGTTCTTTTTTCGTGGGGCGTCCCGTTCCTCTTTCGCGTTTTTCAATGCCGGGCGCACTGTTGAGGAACCAGGCGTTGTACTTGTTTTTTTCTTCCGCTGGCGTGACGTCTTCGTAGCAGGTGATCGCTATTGCTGCACCTACGCGTTTTTCTATCAACTGAATAGCACGGAACTGGAAACTAAAACCGTCTTTTTTTACGGTTACGGTATCGCCTTCGGCAATCATAAAGGAGGGCTTCACGCTCTCGTCGCCGATTTTTACTTTTCCGGCCTTGCAGGCGTCGATTGCGAGGGTGCGGCTTTTAAATATCCGTACGCTCCAAAGCCATTTATCAATGCGAACTTTTGCCATGACTGCGAAGATAAGGACAGAAATAATAACGGCCCGGCGATAAAGTTCACCGGGCCGATGGAATTTTTGGCGGGAGCCAGCACGGGATTACAACCGCTCGAATGTGATTTCGATCAGATCATTGTTTTGCTTGGTCTTTACGGTCATACCGGTATCCGTTAATTCGAGTACCTCGTACGTTTCCGTATCCTGCGAGTCGTCGTAGGTCAGATCCAGTTTTTTGCCGGTATCATTAGCCGTCCACTTGCCTTTCGGCGTGGTGACGCCGGGCTGGCTGTTTGGCAAGGTGACGATTTTGAGGGTGGCATCGAAACTCTGGTCTTGCTGAAGCTGGATATCAAGCATGAAGTAATCGGTAACGTCGCTGCCGTTGAGTTTTACATTCACGGAATGCCAGTCGCCAATTACTTTTTCTTCGAAGGTTTTTTCATCTTTTTTGCAGGCGGTAAAAGATAATGCAACGAGTAAGAGGATGTTAAGGCTGAAAATTGACTTTTTCATGGAAGACGATTGAAATGTGATGAGTAACGGAATTTGAGAATTTGCCTGTGCACCGGCGGTTTACGGTGCATTAAATGAAGGATTTGTATTTTTTATTGCTACCCGGAATAGGGGTTTAACTTTATGGTAATTTTGATCCGGATGCTACATTTAACATCAATTACAAGGCTAATTATCCAGAAGGTGTAACTTTGCCGACATATTTCGTCTGAAACCAGCATGTTTTTTGCTTCTTTTAATCGTGCGTCTGTCTTTGGTGAATAACCGTGCCGCCCAATCATTTCACCTTTTTTTAACAGCCACTATGCATAATAAATTTTTTACCACGCTTGTAGCCTGTTTACTCCTTACCCTTACCATCAACGCCCAAAACCTGAAAATAAATGTCGGTGTGAATGTGGGGATGTCTCAGTTGTTTCACAATACGCAGTTTGAAACAACCCCCATGTACAACCAGTACCGGTTTACCAAAGTGGCTGTCGAAGCACATTCGCCGCCTGACTATGAATATACATGGGCTGATTTTGCGCATGATTATAAACTAAGGTCCAATTTCGTTCAGCCCCGCTTCGGCATTTCCGCGCATTTTACCTATAAAGACTGGCCGCTTCTCTTTGCCGTTGAAGCCATGAGTTCTCCGTCTTCCTACGAGAAACTGGCCTATGGATTTATTGCGGGCTTCGGTAAAGAGTTCTTTACCTACGACGACAACTATTTCTTTTCCTTTTTGGGCGGATATAAATTTGTCCGGGACAATGGCTTCGGCGCTGCAACGATCGTCAACAGCATTGGCCATAAGGAAGCGCGCGAGCAGGCCGCCACCTATTTCAACCCGCAACAGCCGCTGGGGAAAAAAACGGGAAACCTGTTCACCATACGGGGCGGACTTGGAAAAGAATTGGGTGAGGCACGCATGATGCGTATCGGAGTGGAAGGCTATGGCGAGCTGGACCTTACGCCCAAAACCACGCGCCAGTCGCGCATGACCAATTTCGGGGCGCAATTTTTCCTGCGCTTCAAATTGTAAAGTACCCTGCGTGCTATTTTGTCGCTAACGGAGGCATCTGCATGTGCAGTTTTTCCAGCGCGTCCACCAGGGTTTTTGCGATGAAATAGTCCCGGTACCAGCGTTGATCGACAGGGCAGATATACCACGGTATACTGCTTTTGTTAATGGCGTATTCGTATGCGGTCATGTATTGATCCCACAATTTCCGTTCTTCCCAGTCGCCCGGGTTGTGCTTCCAGAATTTTTCGGGTTCCCGCATGCGCTGAAGCAGTTGTTTCTCCTGCTCATCGTACGAAATGTGCATATAGAACTTGAAGATATGGGTGCTGTTGTCAAACGCCAACAGTTCTTCGAAGGCATTGATGGCTTTCATGCGCTGTTCCACCCGTTTTTCGTCGATCCACTTGTGCACACGCTGAATCAGGATATCCTCATAGTGACTTCTGTTGAAAATACCGATCATCCCCTTTTCAGGCGCCACCTTGTGCACACGCCATAAAAAATCGTGGGCAAACTCCTCCTCGGTAGGCTTTTTGAAAGCATGGTATGTGATGCCGGTAATATGGCAGCCGTCAAATACCTTGTGCGCCGCGCCGTCTTTTCCGCTGCCGTCCATGCCTTGCAGGACAACCAGTACCGCGTGTTTTTTTTCCGCACACATCCTTTGCTGCAAGTCACCGAGGCGATCGACCAGTTCTTCCGTTTCCTGCCTGACCTCCTTTTCCTTGAGGTGTTCGGGCGCCCGTGTCGATATGTTGCTGAGTTTGATCATGTTGTTTTTCAGTTTAGAAGCGATCAAGCGGTTGGCGGGGTTCGTCGTATTGGGTGTAATATACTCTAACTCATTTTTGCCCTTTTGGCCATCCAGGTTTGCAAAATCTGGTGAAAACCCTTGTTGATGTCGGCCTCCACGAAGTCGATCTTGAACTGAAGGCAGCGGAGTTTGAGTTGCTCGGTGAACGCGGTCACCTGTTTGATATAGTATTCTTTTACCTGGTTGGGCTGCAATCGCACCTGTTCGCCGGTTTCCATATCCACGAAGACATAAGGGCGGTTTTCAAATTCGAAATCGAGTTCCTTGCTTTTGTCGGTCACGTGAAAAAGGATCACCTCGTGTTTGGCGTAGCGCAGATGCTGGAGGGCAGAGAACAGCTCTTCCGCTTTATCGGGTTGTTCCATGACATCCGTAAAGATGACGACCAGGGAGCGGCGGTGTATGGATTCAGCGATCCTGTGCAGGCTTGCCGCCAGGTCGGTAGGGCGATTCAACTGAGGATTTTCAATGCGTTGCGTCAGGTAGGATAGCAGCAGTCGGTAATGGATCGTACTCGATTTGGCTCCGGTGCTCACCCGTATATCGTCGTCGAATAAAGTCAGGCCGAACGCATCGCGCTGACGTTTCAGAGCGTTCATGAGTACGGCCGCGGACTGGGCGGCGAAGCAGAATTTGTTTTTGTACTTATATTTATCGGGCTGTTTTTCATCCCAGGGGTAATACATGGTGGAAGAGGCGTCGACAACGATATGGCAACGCAGGTTGGTTTCCTCTTCGAACCTTTTGACGAACAGCTTGTCGGTCCGGCCGAATACCTTCCAGTCGATGTTGCGTGTGCTCTCTCCGGAATTGTAAAGCCTGTGTTCGGCAAATTCGACGGAAAAACCGTGAAAGGGACTCCGGTGCAGCCCCACGATAAAACCTTCCACGACCTGTTGGGCCAGCAATTCGAGGTTGCTTCCGAGTGCGCGAATATCCTGACGTTCAAATATTTCTGACATGTGTAGCGTAAATGACCTTCGGATGAAGTGACAAAAGTAGGAATACCCAAACAAACGCCGTCAGCAAGGGTTGCATTTTAAACAGGAATAAAAAAAGGCACTACACAAATGCATAGTGCCTTTCGGGAGCCTGTTTTGATTGTAAGGTTACGGGGTGTCGACCTGAATTTCTTGTTCTACAGCCGGCTTCGGTTGTTGAGGAGCAAGTTGCTCAAATGCCCAGTAGAGCAGTCCCAGATGGAACAGAAGGATGCAGATCGTAATAATCGATCGGTTATTTTTCTCTTTCATAGTAGTTTTGGCCGCGGGTGCTTTCGGGTGCGGCATTTTAGTTAAAACAAAAGCCATACCACTTTTTTCACCAAATAGTATCTAATTGATAATGAATTAGTTGCACAATGAAAAAAAACAAAACAATAAACAACCCACATCATACCCCGACCCGGACCCTGCGCAAAAGCAAGCGAATTGCCCTCGTGGCACATGATCATAAAAAGGACGATTTGATGGAATGGGCGATATACAATCGCGATGTGCTGTCGGCGCACGAGCTCTCTGCCACCGGCACAACGGGGCTGTTGCTCGAAAAAGTCCTGGATTTACCGGTCAAGCGTCTGCTGAGCGGGCCGCTCGGGGGCGATCAGCAGATCGGAGCGCTCATTGCGGAAGGCAAAATAGACGTGCTTATATTTTTCTGGGATCCGATGGAAGCCCAGCCGCACGACCCGGATATCAAGGCCTTGCTGCGCCTCGGGGTTGTGTGGAATATTCCCATTGCCTGCGACCGCTCGACCGCGGATTTTCTGCTCACCTCGCCACTCATGCACGAACCGTATGAGGCCATGCTGACTGACTACTCGGAGTACCAGCAAAGGCTGAAAAGCAGGATCGGAAAGATGACAAATAAACAGGCAACCGGCGACGGCAAAACGAAAACGTGATTGAACGTTATTCGTTTTAACGAGTCGATTGCCTGTTTTCAAAAGACATACAGGTGAAAGTCACATGAGTTATCCCGAATTTTCAACCGTGGAATCAGGATGCTAAAACACAGATTATCAAAGCGTTTTAATGGTTTAAGCAACTTGAAACAGTCAAAACAGTTGCCTGATGGCCTGTTTTTTCATTCCCGCGATTTTAGTTGCGGGTTGAAAAGAGCCTTTCCTGTGTGGTTTAAAAATTCGGGATAACTCATGTTGACTTTGTGGCGCATTACGGCTTCGGCTTCTTGCTCACCACTTTGCCGTCCGCGTCGATCTGGATGATTTCCAGGCCGAGTTGCTGGAGGCCGGGCAGCGTTTTTTGTGCGTCGCCGGCCAGGAACCAGCCGAGGTTGCCCGGCTGAACGATGGTTTTGGCGACGTTTTGCACGTCTTTCAGGGAAAGGTTTTGTACGCGGCCGCTGTACGTTTTCCAGTAATCGTCGGCCAAACCGTATTTTACGATGCTTTTGGCCGAGTTGTTCACAGCAGCGTTGGTTTCCCACATGCCCGCCATACCAAGCACGGTATTTTGCTTGGTTTTGTCAAATTCCGCCTGCGTCATTTGCTTGTCGCCTACAAAAGCGTTTACCTCCTTGATGATTTCCTGAACGCTTTCTTTTGTCTTGTCCGTCTGCACCGGGGCAAAAACCAAATAGGGCCGTTGCGCGCGGGTGTTTTGGATGAACGAGAATGCGCCGTATGCCCAGTGTTTGTCTTCGCGGAGGTTCATGTTGATGCGGCTCGTGAAGTCATTACCCAGCACATTGTTCATCTGTTCGATGGCGGTTTCATCAATCTGGCCGTACGGTTTGGTGAGGTAACCGGCCACGATCATGCTCTGCTGGCTTTCCGGACGGTCGATCAGGAATACCTTGTTGGCAGAGTCAGTCGCCTTAACTTCCGGGATGACCTTTTTGGGCACCTCGCCTTTTTGCCAGGCGCCGAAGCGTTTCTCCAGTTTTTCCACCAGTTCCGGCATCGTGATGTCGCCTGTAACCACGATCGTGGCATTGTTGGGGCGCAACCACCGGGAATAAAAGCCCCGGATGTTATCGAGCGTCAATGCTTTCACGGCGTCTTCCTGGCCTGTACCGGTCATGGGCATCCCGTAGGGATGATCTTTGCCGTAGAGGAGTTCGGGCATAACGCGCATGATCATGGTCTGCGGGTTCTTTTTTTCATTGGCGATCTGGCTCAGTTGCTGGTCGCGCAGGCGATTGAAGTCGGCCTCCGGGAACGAGGGGTTCAGCACCACATCGGCCATAAGGTCGAGGCTCGGATCGAGGCTTTGCTTCAGCGTATTCAGGTTTACGTACGACATATCGAGGTCGCTGAAGGTGCCGAGGTTGGCGCCGAGCAACTGGAGTTTTTCGTTGATCTGAAGGCTGCTGAGCGTTTTGGTGCCCTCGTCCAGCATGTTCATGGCGAGTGCGGCCAGGCCGGGGGTTCCGCCGAATTTGTCGCTGCAATAGCCGGCGTCAAACATCAGACTTGCCACCACGGCCGGGCTTTCGGTGCGACGCGTGAGCACGACTTTCATGCCGTTTTTAAGGGTGGCGCGCTGCATGTCAGGAAACCTGGCATTCACTTCTTTCGACACCTCGGGCAATTTTGAGCGATCGGCTTCGGTACCCGTCACCGAATATTCCGGGAAGGGATTGCAGATCAGGGTAAAACGGCCGTCGCTGAGCCATTTTTTCGCCGCATCGTGGATATCCTTTGCCGTGGCGTCGTTGTACCACCGCAGTACGGTCTTGTAGTAGTCAGGGCTTCCGCCGAATACTTCATTTTGCGCCAGCAGATCGCTTTTGCCGCCAAATCCGCCAATGCGCTCCAGTCCTTTGATAAAGTTTGCGAAATAAGCCGCTTTTACGCGTTTTACTTCTTCTTCCGTCGGGCCGTTTTTCAAAAACTCATCGAGGATTTCGTTGATGGCTGCTTCCACCTCTTCCACTGTTTTGCCTTTTTTTACATTGGCCTGGATGCCAAAGTTGCCGGATATCTCTTTCGGATCCGTAAATGCAAAAGCCGAGGTGCAGATCTGCTTTTCATAAACCAGTTTCTTGAACAGCCGGCTGTTTTTGCCGGAGGCCAGTACATCGCTTACGAGGTCGAGCCATACTTGCTCCTGAGTGCCCCATTGCGGCGTGTTCCATGCCATCACGATTTGCTGTTCCGGAACACGGTCCTGGTATTCAGCGCGGGTGTTGCCAAAGCGTTTGGGGATGTTTACACCGGGGCGGGTGATGGTTGGCCCGGCTGGGATATTGCCAAAGTATTTGAGCACTTTTTCATAGGCGGCATCGGAGGTGATGTCGCCGGCAACCACCAATACGGCATTGGCAGCGCCATAGTAACTGTTGAACCATTCATGCACATCGTCG
>JAKOXM010000499.1 GCA_029781095.1 Bacteroidota bacterium | reverse complement strand
ATCTGATCCTGGATAAATACCTGAAAAACAAGTGGTTTGGTACTTCTATCGGCGAGTTTAAAGGAAAGGATTTTATTCCTTCCCATGCGCTGGCGCTGAGCGAACTGGTAGCCCCTACCCTGCCGGCCATCGAATGCACACGCGATCAGGCCCTGCTGTTTCTGAAAAAAGAAACCTTTACCCTGCCTCCGGATATTCCCCCTGGATGGACGCTTGCTCGCTTCAGCGGGATGAACCTGGGCTGGATGAAAGTTTTGCCAAATCGCATGAACAACTACCTGCCGCCCGAGCGCAGGATCAGGATGGATATCCGGCTTTGATATCAGAGCCGGACAATTTTTCCGGTATTTACCGCTGCTCCCGCCTGTACGCGCCATGCATACACGCCCGCATGGGGGAAAGCGGCAGGCGGCACTTCCATCCATTGTGCCCCGCCATCCATTTCTCTTTCTTCCCGGAAACATATTTTTCCAGAAATATCGGTCAATTCGATCAAAACGGTTTCCGGCTGCGACAACCGAAGAGGTATCGCGACGCCCCCGTTCGTAGGATTGGGCCGGGCAGCAAATATGACAGGGGCATCCTCCCGTCCTTTCGGGGGATCAAACCGGAGTTTCAGCGGACGGGTCGTCTCGCCGGCAGTGTACGCCTCCGCTCTTATCCGTTTCGCAGAAAAAGCGACAACATCGCTGAGCCGGGTATCCTGAAGCGCTTTTAAACGCAGCACGAGCAGTCTGTCATCCGGCAATACAATCTGCGGCGTGCCGGAAAACCAGCTGACCGCAAGGGTTCCCGGTTTTGGCCAGGCAATGGAACCCTGATCAAAACCCGGCAGCGATCCGGGTTTAACCGTTTCCACCACAACCTTTTGGAGGTCGAATTGCGCTTCGAACTGAAAACCAAGCCAGTCGCCCGATTCGGCTATCCGAAGGGGGATTTCCACATATTCGCCGGCAGGCAGGCCGATATCAGGCAATACAAATTCCGCAGGTTCTGCACGCGACTCCGGCGCATCGGATACCAGAAGCGAAGGGGCTGCGCTGCCATTCACATCGCCGATCTTGAGGCCTTTGAACTGGATCGGCGACGGGTAATTCCACAAGGGCATGGAAACGAAGCTCGCTTCCGAAGGACAATAACCGGTAAAAGGGTTGGCCGGAAATTCGCAATCGGCGGTAAAGAACCGCCAGGAAGTGTTGGACGGAAATTTGTTGTAAATGCCCAATATCAGTTTCCGGACTTCGATCACATCGAAAGTAGTGACCGAATTGCTCCGGTTCACATCGGCTGCTATCCATTTCCAGGCTGCATTGAACGGTTCAAGGCCCAGAATATGCCTGGTAATCAGTACCATATCAAAGGTAGACACCCCGTTTAAGGCATTTGTGTCTTTTTCCGGAACCAGGGAAAAAGACGGAGCGGGCGGGAGTGTATCCAATTCGCCGCATCCCCCAGGTTTTACCGGAAGCAGGAGTGAGATCAGTTTTTGGGCGGTATCCACCCAGACCACTTTGTAGCGCACATCCGTTATCATATTGGTATCTCCCCAACATGGCTGTGCACAGATGAGAGGCAGCGTCTGGCAAAAACCGGCATCGTCCTTTACCACCACATTCGTTTCGCAGAAGGCCGTGTTGCCAAGACGATCCTTCGCCCATAGTTCGATTTCATGGGTCCCAATCTCGTCGCAATTGTAGTTCAGTTGTGTTACCGGCGCTCCGTTTGCCAGCGGGAAACCGTTTCCGCCTCCTTCCTTGCGCATGGATAACTGCAGGAGATTGTAAGGCGTGGCGTTGTCCTCCACCATTTCCACTGCTTCATTGAAGTGGAGGGTGGCCTTGCTTCCCGCATTGATCGAAACTTCCACGCCGGTTTTGCAGGCAATATTGGGTTCAAGACAGTCTTTGATGCGAAAACTGTATTCGCAGAATTTCACTTTATTTGCCTGATCGACACGCCAAATGATCCGGTGTTTTCCCTCGGGCAGGCGCGGCAATACATTCTGATTACCGGAATTCCACCGCAGGGATACGTACGTCGTGTCGCCGAACGTATTACTCTCCAGCACAAACCGAAACCGGGAAGTATCCGGGATCATGCGTTTGTCAAATACGGTCGCATCGCCGCCGGTATAGCCCGGGTTGAAAGCATTATTGGCATATACGATTCCAGGCGGCGGGAGAGCATTGCTGGAAACGACCGTTTCCTGCAAATCGTCGTTATCGAGGTCCAAAAACAAGGTGAAAGAGATCACCGGAGTACTGCCGCTGCATTTCAGTATCTTGAGATTCAGGTCTACGGTGCCCTCATAGAGATCGGCTGTTTCCATCAACTGACTCCAGGTATTGGGGGCATCGTTCCAAAATGCCGGATCATTGCCGGAAATATCGCAAACCAACAGGTTTCCCTGCGGGCAATTGACAATTGCCGGGCATTGAGCGTTCAAAGTGCCGGATAAAGCGGCCAGCA
>JAKOXM010000246.1 GCA_029781095.1 Bacteroidota bacterium | reverse complement strand
TCCGAATTTGAGATTCGAAAAGCATGGCGCATCGGCAGGAGGCAAGGTTGCCCGGTATGGCGTGTTTTTTGAGCAAAAACAATTATCCGGAAAAGATGCTTTTATCCGGCGGGGTAAAAATCGGTTTGGCTCAAATCAGCACTTTGCACTTTCCCGGCAGCGCCCTACTTTCGCCGGTGTAACGCGGGCCTCCGGTTCGCGTGCTCTACGAACTGGAGGTTCGTGTTACTAACCAATCGCGAACCGGAGGTTCGCGTCACAAACCAAATTATTGCGGACCCCTGGTTCGCCCAACGATGAAGCACGATCGTATTCTCATTATCGGCGCCGGAGGACAGATCGGCGCGGTACTGTCCGAAGCCCTTCGCGAAGTACATGGCACCGACAACGTCATTGCATCCGACCTCCGCCAACTGGACGGCCACAGCGGTCCCACAGAAATCCTCGACGCCCTCGATGCCTCCGCCCTCGAAGCGGCCGTGAAAAAATGGCGTGTCAATCAGATCTATCACCTGGCTGCCATCCTGAGCGCTACGGGCGAAAAAGACCCCATGCGCGCCTGGGATATCAATATGCGCAGTTTGTTTAACGTGCTGGAAACCAGCCGAATATGCAATTTGAAGAAGGTTTATTTCCCTTCTTCCATCGCTGTTTTCGGCCGGGAAGCCGCACACCGCAACACGCCGCAATACGAGGTGCTGATACCGGAAACGGTCTATGGCATCAGCAAAGTGGCCGGCGAAAACTGGGCAAATTACTATTACCGGCGCTATGGCCTCGATGTGCGCTCCATGCGCTACCCCGGCATTATCGGTTACCAGAGCATGCCCGGCGGCGGCACGACCGATTACGCCGTTGACATTTACCACTACGCCGTGCAGCAAAAACCGTATGAGTGCTTCCTGACACAGGACACCAGTCTGCCCATGCTGTACATGCCCGACGCCATCAGGGCCACGCTTGAGCTGATGGAAGCGCCGGCCAACCGCCTGTCTGTGCGCACGAGCTACAACCTTGCGGGTATGAGTTTCACTCCTGCGGAAATTGCGGCGAGCATCAGCAAACAGGTGCCGGGTTTCAGGATCACGTACAAACCCGACTTCCGGCAGGCCATCGCCGATTCGTGGCCGGCTTCTATCGACGACTCCGCCGCCCGCAACGACTGGGGCTGGAAACCCGAGTTCGACCTGGATGCCATGACGAAGGACATGCTGCATCATCTGGCGCTGAAGTACGGTTTGAAGGAAGTGGTGTAATAGAGTTGTTGCGATATAATTAACTGGAAATCAGTATTTTATTAAAAGCCCATGAGGCAGGCTGCTTATTCATTAGATGACTGCAGTCATCTAATGAATAATTAACTCAACCTGCGAGCAATGCCCACAAACATATCCGCAGCCTGCACTCCGAGCCAATCAATTGATTATCATACCACAACAACCCTAATATTCAACAACACCCGCCGCCGTCGTAAAACCACGTGGAAGGCGAAATAAATATATCGGTGCGCCCGAGCCGGGCCAAGGCGCCTGCGGTTTTATCACATACGGCCAGCGGCTGATTCTGGTACAGGACGTGGCCTTTGCGATCGTCGAAATATTCATCGCTGCCGTAGTAAATAGCCGTTTTTCCGGTAAAGACACAAGGCCCGTCGGGCGGCATGGGGTCTTTGATGGCGCATACTTCCACACTTTCGATATAGATCAGTTCCTGCGTATCGTACTGCCCCGGCGCCAGGACGCGATAGGGTCTTTTGGCTCGTATCTCAACGGTGCCGAAGCCGGCGTCGGTGATCATTTTCACGTATTCCTGAAGGGAGAGAGCCCCTGAAAGGCAGAGGGCGCGCAGGCGTTCGTCGTTGCGAAGGTTTTCGGGCATGGCCTGT
>JAKOXM010000466.1 GCA_029781095.1 Bacteroidota bacterium | reverse complement strand
ATTATGACTGGGAAATTCGGTTTGATATTATCGCCGTGTTGCTTCGCAAAAACACGGTAGTGGAGATACGCCATGTGGAAGATGCGTTTTTTCCGACGTAAGTACTGGGACGTATCCAATTAATAAAATCCACTTTGGTCTTTTGCGTCAATACTGCGTTATTTTTTTCAGCCGTAGCGCTGCTATGCCTTCGAAAAATGCCTTGTCTTGTCTCAAAATCCCTGCGTTTATTTTAACAATTGGATACGTCCCAGTACTTAGATTTGCAGCTTACCAAGTAATAACCTGGACCGATAGCTATGAAAAAATCCATCCTGCCTTTGCTGGCCGCACTCCTGTGCACATTTTCTGCATCCGCGCAAAACCTCAATACAACCTTTCGCGCAAAAATTACCTATCCCAATCAGACATTGGCCAATGTGTGGGGTTATACGACAAACGGCCATGAATACGCGCTTCTCGGCGGCGCCCTGGGTATGATCATCGTGGATATCACCAATCCCGATTCGCCCCAGCAAATCGTCCAGATTCCCGGCCCGAACAGCCTGTGGAAAGAGATCAAAACCTTCAAAAACTTTGCTTATGTGGTGTCGGAGGGTGGTCAAGGCATCCAGGTGGTCGATTTGAGCGGCCTGCCGTCTCCCAATCTGAATTACCACTTTTACACGGGCGACGGCGCAATCCCGAACCCCATCAATAGGATACACGCACTGCATATCGACACGACAAAAGGCTATCTGTATGCCTATGGCGGCGACTCCTGGTCGGGCGGCCGGGCGCGGATTTTCGATCTGAATCCCGACCCCTACAACCCGCATTTTGTCAGCATCTACAATACCACTTTCCCCGGCAACGGCAATTATATCCACGACGGGTACGTGGACAACGACACCATGTATTCGGCGCACATTTACAACGGTTTTTTTTCCATCGTGGATATGACCGACAAAAACAACCCGGTGCTGATCTCTACCCAGCCCACGCCGGGACTTTTCACCCACAACACCTGGCTTTCTGCCAACCATCAGGTGTTGTTTTCCACAGACGAAGTCAATAATTCGTACCTGACGGCCTACGATATTTCCGACCCTTCCAACATCAAACTGCTCGATAAAATACAAAGCAATCCCGGCAGCAATTCCGTGGTGCACAACACGGAAATACTTGGCAATTTCGCCGTGACTTCCTGGTACAAGGACGGTTTCACCATTGTAGACGTCACGCGGCCCGACAACCTGGTGCAGGTAGGTAATTATGATACGTATGCGGGTGCCGGCGGCAACACCGAGGGCTGCTGGGGCGTATATCCGTTTTTCCCTTCCGGTACGATTGTCGCCACCAATATCAGTTCTTTGGGCACGAACAATGGTGAATTCTGGGTACTGACACCGCAATACGTCCGCGCCTGTTACCTGGAAGGAAAAATTGCCGACGCCGTCACCGGAAATCCCCTCAGCGGCGCCAGCATTAAAATACTGAATACGACACCGCTCACGCAGGAAACAAGCGGTCCGGCCGGGCTGTATAAAACCGGCCAGGCACAGGCGGGCCTTTTTACGGTCCGCGTCGGCAAGACGGGTTATCAAAGCGTGGAAGTGCCCGTTCTGCTGAAAAATGGCGAATTGACACCGCTCGACGTCGATCTTTTCCCCGAAGGGAGCCTGACGATCAGCGGCCAGGTGCTCCGCGCTCCGCAAATGCTGCCCGTGGGAGCCGCTTCTGTCTACCTGAATGGCGTTGAACTGATGTACTCCACAACGGCGGACAAGGAAGGGCTGTTCAGCATCAGCGGCGTC
>JAKOXM010000450.1 GCA_029781095.1 Bacteroidota bacterium | reverse complement strand
GAAAATTGAAACAGGTGACATGAACGTCGATTACTTTTATAAAATCGTGCATTTGTCAACGACTATTCTGATGATTAGTCTGTTGCTTAATATCTGGATAAGATATATCCAGGTAGAAAAATCGACAAGCAGCACCCGGAACAAAAACAGCAACAGCATACTGCTATTTGCCCTGGCACTTCTCCTGTGGGAATACAATCTATTTGACAATGATTACAGGTACGAAGTATTTACCACCATACTGGTCGACGGGCTGCTTCTCGTAGCGGCAACGTATTTCAACAATGGAATACTGACCGGCGGAACATCCAGATATTCCGCCGTGAAATCCGTACCGGTCGTATCTATATCATTGATACTGGCAAGCAACGTGCTTATCAATTACAACGGAGAAAACCTGCTCATCGGTTACTCGCTTGCGCTGGCATATACACTTTTTACATTTATCGTTATTTCAATACGCCTGTTTATTTACTACAATAACAAGAATTTGCCCGAAATCGGAATAGCCGCATGTCTGTTGTTTGCAGGATTGTTTCTGACTATCATCCTGTCTATAACCTATTCCGACAACCGGACCGTTTTCGACTGGACGAAAGCCTTTTACCTGATATCTACCTTTGGTCTCTATCTTATATTTGCCAATTTGTCTTTTAATTTTTTACAGGACATTATCAATAAACAATACACCAAAGTATTTACCGGCCTTGACTCAAATGCTCCGCAAAACAGGAGCACGGCCAATTCCAAACAGGAAATAAACAGGTTAATTGCCGAGGACAAACTGGAGGAGTTGATCGAGATTCTGCTTGAATCTTCCCAAAATGACAGCGAGATGATGACATCCGTACTGTTACTCGCCAATCGGCTCACCAGTATCAACACGGCGAGACTCAGGGATACCATGAATTATGATACCTACCGGGTTGACAGAAATAAAATTATTGACAGCCTTATCGAAATAACGAACAAATCGCGACAGGAAAATCCCTAAACTTTTTCCTGTCCCTGTAACCGGTTTGCCGCCGGCCTTGTATGGACTATTTTGGCATTACGCCTGAAACCGGCCCTTGAAAAATTTCAAAAAGATATATTTGTAAAAAAATCCATGAAAAGTCATTTTACCCTCTTATTACTGTTTTTTATTCAACAAATACCCTTTGCCCAATTACCCGCCGGTTTTGCAAAATTTGAAATTGCTGGTGAACTGAACCCTACCGATCTGGCAATCGCAGCGGATGGCCGCATTTTTCTCACAGAAAAAAACGGGCTCGTACGCATTGTTAAAGACGGGATTCTGCTCCCCGATCCGTTCGTCATTCTGGACGTAGAGGACTACAACGAGCAGGGTCTCGGGCATATCGCGCTGGATCCCGCGTTTCCGGCAGAGCCTTTTGTTTATCTCTATTATACCGTGTCGGATGGTAACGGTTTGTCGCACAACAAGATCGTGCGCATCACGGCGGACGGCAACCTTGCTGTGCCCGGAAGCGAGCAGATTCTGTATGAATGTGACCAGAGTTTCGGGACGATACACCAGGGAGGCGACATGGTGTTTGGTAATGATGGCAAATTGTACATTTCCACCGGAGACAAAGGCCGGGGCGATATGGTTCAATCGCTGAACAGCAACCTTGGCAAAGTATTGAGAATCAATAAAGACGGGTCGATTCCTACGGACAATCCATTTTTTCAGGTCCTCACCGGAAAATACCGCGCCATCTATGCCCTCGGTTTGCGAAACCCGTTTTCCCTGGCGGTGCAGGCGGAGACCGGACGCCTGTTTGCCTGTGACGTCGGCAACGCGTCCTGGGAGGAGATCGATGATATCCAGGCCGGAAAAAACTACGGCTGGCCACTGATCGAAGGCAAAAAAACCACGCAACAGGCGCCCGTCAATTACCGGGACCCCTTGTATGCCTACGACCATAATACGGGCTGCTCCGTGGTGGGGGCCGCGTTTTCACCGGTTACGGGCGGCTCTTTTCCAGGGCTGTACCACGGGAAATTCTTTTTTGCAGATTATTGCAAGGGATACATCAAAATGCTGGATCCGCAAACCGGTACCGTTGTGGCCGATTTTGCCACGGGTATCGATCGCCCGGTTGCCATCGCAATTTCACCGGGAGGCGATTTTTACTATCTCGCCCGCTCGGGAATGGGAGGCGGATCGGAGGCAGATAACACCGAAAGCGAGCAGGGAAGCCTCTGGAAAGTCATTTACACAGGAAGCGAAGCCCCGTATGTGTACCAGCAACCGCAAAGCGGATTGCGGGTGGAAGGAGAAGATTTTTTCCTGGAAACAAAATCGCTGGGAAAACCGCCCCTGCACTTTCGCTGGCAAAAGGACAGTTCGGACTTGGCCGTTCCAGACACCAATATCCTGACAATCAATACAGTATCATTAGCAGATAGCAACGCGGCATTCCGTTGTATTGTGTCCAATTCGCTGGGACAGGACACCTCGGCTCCGGCATTTCTTTGGGTAACCACCAACCAGCGCCCCCTGCCCGAAATCCTGACGCCTGAACCCGATTTTCTCTATAAAGCCGGAACTTACATACCCTTTTCAGGCGTGGCCATCGATCCGGAAACAGACACCTTGCCCGCGTCCAAAACATACTGGAAAATAGACTTTCACCACGACGACCACCTGCATCCGGTGATGACACCCACGTCGAATATCGTAGTGGACAGCATCTGGATTCCGACCGTAGGCGAGCCGGACGACAATGTCTGGTACCGGCTTCATTTTTCTGCGCAGGATGCGGACGGCCTTTCGCAAACGGTGACCCGCGATGTGTTTCCCCTGAAAACGCCTGTCGAAATATACTGCCGGGAAGCCAGTGTCCCCGTCAATGCAGACGGTTTTCTGGGCACAACTCCCTACATTTTTAAAAGTGTTGCAGGGCTGGAGCGGAGTCTGAGCGTGCCCGGTTTTCTGGACGAGGCTGATACCGTACTGATATTCAGGAAATGGAAAAATGGATATGACAAGACTTTTCGCACCTTCATCACACCCGACACGGGTATTTTCTCGGCGAGGGTAGAGTACGACAAAATAGCCAAAGCGAATGGTTTTGGGCTGCTGGGAGAGTATTTCAATGAGGCAATGTACCCCTGGGGTTTTGACGAGGCATTGCTCCTGAGTCGGATTGATTCAACC
>JAKOXM010000245.1 GCA_029781095.1 Bacteroidota bacterium | reverse complement strand
CGGCCTCGACGACGGGCTTCCGGCCCTCCAGCCGGTAAACGACCGGACCTTCCGAATAAGCACAGGCGATATCATAGCCCGAGCCGCCAAGTGTGTCAAAGAGGACGGGGTACGGGTCTGCGTCGGCCCAGCGGGCGAGGGCTGCAATAAGCGTGCTGCTCGTTCCCAGCCCCCATTCGCGCGGAAAATCAATATGCGTCCGGACAATAACACCGTCTTCGGTATTGAGAAACGCCGGATTTTGAAGCCGGCAGGCCTTTAGTATGGACAACAATACCCCGGCGATCTTCTCATCCGTGGATGTCAGGGTAAGCAGCCACGGCAATTCAATCGTGGCGCAAAACCATTCTGTGTCGTCGGCATTCTTGCTGGTCCAGTGAAGGCGGGCAGGCTCTTTTCCGGGTTCTGCGCACAGGGTCTGGCCATATTGTACCGGCACGGCCAGCGCCCGGGCGCCGTCCAGTACAAAGTATTCCCCGGTGAGCAGGAGTTTGCCCCGGGCGCGGGTTTCAAAAACGGGTGCGGGTGAATGGACGATCGACATATTGCCTGTGTGTCAAAATTAGTCGGATTCCGGGTGCATTTCACAATCAAAACCTGCTTTCCCGAGATGTTCCCAAAAAGCAGGGTAAGATTTGACCACAACCGAGGGCTTTTCAATGTTGATCGGCCCAAAAAGCGCCAAAGGGGCAAACGCCATGGCCATGCGATGATCGTTGTAAGTGGCAAAACGCGGGGTTTTCTCCCAGCCCGCTTTCCCCTGCACCATAAACGCGGCATTCCCATCCGGCTGTTCTCTGAACGAAACGCCCACCTTCGCCAGTTCTGTTTGAAGCGCCAAAACCCGGTCCGTTTCCTTGATGAACAGGGTTTCGAGACCACTGAACAGCCCCGGAACACCCAGGCCGGCGCAAATGACCGCGATTGTCTGTGCGATATCGGGGCAATCCGTAAAATCCCATTGAAAATGCGTTACAGGGGCAATACCTGACTTTTTGAGATGCAGGACTTCCCCTTCGCTCCCGATCGGTCCTTCCACGATATTGCCATTTGAAACGCCTGATACAGTGGTCTGAATACCAAATTGTTGCATCATTTTCATCACAACCGAGTCGCCCTGCCAGCTGTCGCCAAACAGCCCGTGCAACCGCAAGTCAACATCATCTGCCAGCGCGGCCATCGCGTACCAGTAGGATGCCGCCGACCAATCCGCTTCTACTGTGAAATGCCGCGGCCGGTATCGCCCGGGCGCCACGATCACCGTATCATTTTGCCATTCCGCCTCCGCACTAAAAAAGCGCATCAACTGCAAGGTCATTTCAAGGTATGGCCGGGATACGAGTCTGCCCTCGGGGATAAGTTCCAGCCCCCCCGGTAAATATGGGCCGATCAACAGCAGGGCCGACAAAAACTGGCTGCTCGTGCCGGCATGGATCCGGACGGTCGCGCGGCCTTGACCGGGCTTGATTGCTCCGATCCGAAGCGGCGGGTATCCTTCTTTTTCCAGATAATCTATATCGGCGCCGAGACCGCGCAAAGCCTCGACCAGTCCGCCGATGGGCCGCTCGCGCATCCGTGCCGAGCCGGTCAGCACCTGTACACCCGGCTGCAATGACAGGAAAGCCGTGAGAAATCGAAAAGTAGTGCCCGCATCGCCGGCGTCGTAGTAGTCGCCGGACTGCATAAGAAGCCGGTATAAGGTAGTGGTATCCTTTGACGTGGAAAGGCGGCTGAGCCAGCCCGCCGGATCGACCCCGGCGAGCGACAGCACGATCAGTGCCCGGTTGCTGATGCTTTTGGAGCCGTCGAGCACAATATCCCCGCCCAGCAGACGGTCGGGTTTTGATAGTCGGAGCAATTCCATGGGCGACAAAGAAACGAAGGAATGAAGAGAAGCCCTTTAAAAATGACGATAACAACAATAACGACAATTTTCCGCAACTTGCAGCATGACTTTTGCCGACCGCATCCTCGACTTTACCCGGGCCTTGCGCCCGCCCGACATTGCGCTGCCTGCGGGGTTTGAATGGTTGTATCCCTACGACAACCCGGAAACCATGCAGGCCATGTCCGATTTTTATCAAAAATATTATGCTGACAATCAGCCCCGTACGTTCATTTTTGGCATAAACCCCGGGCGTTTCGGGGCGGGCATTACCGGTGTGCCGTTCACCGACCCGATCCGGCTGCAGCAGGAATGCGGCATTGAAAACAATGTCCGGAAAAAGCCCGAACTGTCGTCTGCATTTGTGTGGCAATTCATCCGCGCCTATGGCAGTGCGGAGGCATTTTGCCGCGATTTTTATATCACTTCGCTCTCACCGCTCGGATTTATAAAGGACGGGAAAAACATCAATTATTACGATGACCGTCACCTGCAGCGGGCTGTCGAGCCATTCATTGTATGGAACATTCGCA
>JAKOXM010000439.1 GCA_029781095.1 Bacteroidota bacterium | reverse complement strand
TATTATAATTTCATGACACTTTGGATATCACAAATGCAGGCTGGTCTGCTTTGCGTGTCGAAAAATAGCAACAAGGTTTTTCGCACCTTTTGCATACTAATTCGGCGCACTCTCCCGGCACAGATTTTATCGGTATACCAGGGGTCAGTTTATCGTTAAAACTGATTTAGTCCTTTGGATCAAACGGCACTCTTGCCCTTTAGGGGTGTTGGTTTGCCGTGTATGGTTCCGTCTCCTTAATCTGTAACTAATCTCTTTCATGAAAAGTTTTTTACCTGGCTATGCTTCTTTAGCAAAGCACTTTACCGCCTGTATTCTGGCAATATTCCTGGCATTCATCTGGAATCTTTCCTCTACGCACGCTCAAACCGTGCTTATTTCGCCAACCGGTGACGGCGGCTTCGAAAACGGCTCCGATTTTCCCTCCAATGGCTGGTCATTCGATAACGGCACTGCCACGAACAAATGGTTTGTCGGTACCGTTCCTACCGGGTTCAATAACAATGCGGCATATGTTTCCAATGACGGCGGCGTTACATGGGCTTTTACGAACACGAGCATTTCCGTTGTTCATTTCTGGAAGGACATTACCTTTCCGGCAGGGGAATCGAACATTACCATGAGTTTCCTTTGGGCTGCACTGGGTGAAACCTCGAGTTTCGATGCCCTTATGGTGAGTCTTGCTCCCACATCCTATACGCCTACCGCTTCGACCACTTCGCTGGGAACGGGAGGCCTCGCGGCCCCGGCCGTGACACTGGGACAGTTCTGGACCGCATCCACTGTGCAAACGCTCAATTCCAATATACCTGCTTCCCTGATCGGCAACTGTTCCGGTGCAGTGACGCTACGCGTTATTTTTACGTGGAAAAACGACGGATCGGCCGGTTCGAACCCGCCCGCCGGGATCGATAACATCTCGCTGACGAGTGCCGTGCCGACACCTGCGCCCAACGCCGGCCCTTTTACCATCAATAATACCCTGCCTACCGGCGGTACTAACTTCGCGAATTTCACCGCGGCTATCAACTGGCTGAATTCAGCCTGCGTCAATAACCCGATCGTATTCAACGTGTCGGCCGGGCAGACGTTCAATGAAAACCCGCCAGCCATTCTGGCGACAGGCACTGCCGTCAATACCATTACATTTCAAAAATCTGGCGGAGGCGCCAATCCTGTGATTACTCCGACGGGAACCACCGGTGCTGTTGACTTCGGTATGTGTATCTGGGGCGGCGATTATTTTACCTTCGACGGTATCGACATCAACGCTTCGGCTGTCAGCGCCGTGGAATACGGTTATCTCCTCCGCAATGTATCTGCAACGGACGGCGCACAGAACAATACCGTGAAGAACTGCGCGATCACGATGAACCGCTCCAATGTAAGTTCGCGCGCCATTCTCCAGACTTCTACCTCCACGGGCGGCGGTGTAACTCCCACCAGCGCAGGGGGGGCCAACTCGCTCAATAAATACTACAATCTCAACGTACAAAACGTATATGCCGGCGTTTACCTGCTCGGCACGGCGGCCTTCCCCGACCTGAACTGCGAAGTGGGTACCACGGCGGGAGGCACCTCCGTTATCGGCGGCGCTTCGGCAAACGACATCGGCAACAGCACCTCACAGACCTGGGGTATCCGGGCGGGTAGCCAGAGCGGTGTAAAAATATTCAGCACTGAAGTGCGCAACGTGGGCTCTACAACCACGACGGATGGCGTTTTCCTTGAACTCGCCCAGGGAACATGTGAGGTCTATAACCTCGTCGTACACGATATTCGGGGTACCAGCACGACGGGTACGACCGCTGTTAGCGGTATCAAAGCTTCCCATGCGACGACCGGAACACACACCATCAGGATATACAATAACTTCGTTTACAACATCCTGTCAGCCTATACGGGAGCGGCTACGGCTACCCGGCAGCTCAAAGGCATTTTCATTTCGGGTACCGGAGGCGCTACGACGCAGGACTACAACGTGGATTTCAACAGCGTCCGCATGGACGGTTCCGGTTCGTCAACCATCTCCAACTCCTGTTTCGAAATAGCCACAACCAGCGGCCCGATCATGCGGGTTCGGAACAACGTATTTGCCAACTTTACAGGTGCTCAAACCGGTGTTGCGAAACACTATGACTGGGTGACCACTTCGGCCACGCTGACCGGTAATACGGGTTCCATTTCCAACAACAACGTTCTTCACGTCAGCAATACCACGAACGGCTTTACGGGCTTGGGTAATGCGACGGATTATGCCACACTCGCCAACTGGCAGGCGGGCGTATCGCAAGACGCAAACAGCTTCCCCCACAACCCGCAATTTGCAGGCGCTACCAACCTGCACATTGCAGCAGGCGCCAACACGGCAGTGGAAAGTAATGGTTCCTATTTTAGCGGAGCCATCACATGGGTGACCACGGACATTGATGGCAATACCCGCAACGCCACCACGCCTGATATCGGAGCAGATGAAGGTACCTTCCTCATGCTGCAGACCAACGATACGAAGGCTACCGCATTTATAGACCCGCTTAACGGTGGCGACAAGATCCAGAACGTCGCCTTCTCACCGCAGGCATCTTTCGAAAATAACGGTACGGCCAACCAGACCAACGTAACCGTCCGCTACCGCATCGTCGGCCCCAACCCCTCACTGACGGAGGTTTACAATCAAACCTCGGTGATCGCCACGCTCAATGCGGGCACTGCGCAGACCGTTACCTTCCCTGCGGCCACCCTCGCGGCAGGCGGCACCTATAATATATTCACGAGGACGGAGCTTGCGGGCGACCAGGTACCCGGCAACGACGAAATTTCGGGGACCGTCAATATTATTCCACCGCTGAACGGCACTTACCTCGTCGGAACCGGCCAACCGTCGCCTTTCAATACCCTTACGGGCGCTGTCGGCCGGCTCAACACGGTAGGCGTTTCAGGCGCAGTTACCTTTGTGCTCACGGATGTCACGTACAGTGCGTCGGAGACCTTTCCGATCACGATTAATGCTTACCCGGGAGCCAGTGCGGTGAATACGTTCATGATCAAGCCACAGACCACGGCTACTATTTCAGGCGTATCGACGTCGTGTATCATTCGCCTGAACGGAGCCGATTTTGTGACCATAGACGGCTCCAACTCAGGCGGATCAGATCGCAGCCTGACGATCACCAATACCAATAATGCTGCCGCAACGGCTGCAATTTGCCTCCAAAGCCTGGGCGCGGGTCTGGGAGCCACCAACAACACAGTGAAAAACTGCAATATCTCCTGCGGCGTCGACCAGTCATCATCAACCAGCGAGACGTTCGGTATCATTACCCATGGCACGGCCATCAGCACTTCCAACGACGGCGCTGACAACGATAATAACTCGTTCATCAACAATGCCATTAAAAAGGTCCGCTGGGGTATTTATATCCGCGGCGCTTCGGGCAACCAGAATGACAACATCACTATTTTGAACAACCTGATCGGCCCGTCTTCATTTGGTACAGACGAGATTGGAAAGGGCGGTATCGTGATTCAACATGTCAACAACGGTATGATCAGACAGAATGAGATCAGATTCGTGGGCATTCAGATAACGCAGGCTTCTTCTTCAGGCACGGACCGTGTAGGTATCGGAATGGGCGATTTCAACTGGACTCCGACCGCAACTGCGATCACGAATACGACCGTAACACGCAACCTAATCCATGATATTATTGACGAAAGGACCTTCTCGGCTGTAGGTATCATCGTTGCGGGATCAGGCACTCCTTCGGCAAATACGGTTGCCAATAACATGATCTATAACGTGCGTGCAGACGGTACATCTGGCGACGAAGGGGTCGGCATCGGTATTTCGGCCGGGACGAACGACGTTGTTGCCTACAATTCAATCTCCATGACCGGCGATCTTGATCCCGGTGCATCTACCAGTGCTTCGGTAAGCGCCGCAGGTATTCGCATCAGCTCTACAACGCCGGTTAACCTGACACTGAAAAACAACGTTATTTCGGTAGATGTTACTTCGAATACGGCGACACTTAAACATTATGCGATTATCGCCCCGGCAACTTCTTTCGCATGGGGAACTGGCGGAAGCAACAACAACGATTACTACGTGAATGCGGCTAATACGCAAATGGTGCTTGGCGGCATTGGTACTACGACGCCGTTCACCGAGGTTCCCACCCTTGCTGCCTGGCAAACCCAGTTCACTCCCAACCAGGATGCTAACTCGCTGAACGTTGCACCGGTATTCGTATCTGCGACCGACCTGCACCTTCCGTTTGCCAGCAACCCGATGCTTAATGCGGCTGCTATGCCGATTGCGGGTATTACCAATGACTTCGATGGAAATACGCGGGATGCGAGCACGCCTGATATCGGCGCCGACGAATTTGTCGATTGTTCCCTGCCAGCAAATGCCGTTACGGCTAGTATCACACCTTCACCCGCCAATGCACTCATCTGCAGCACAGGCAGCGTAACTATGACCGCTAGCGGCGGTACCTTTTTCGAATGGTCGCCGGCTACGGGTCTTAATACAACCAACGCAGCAACCGTTATCGCTTCTCCATCTGCCACAACGGTTTATACGGTTACTGTAACAAACGCTGTTGGTTGTTCCGGCACCGCATCTCAAACCGTCACCGTAGGTGTGCAGCCCACGGCATTTAATGTCACTGGCGGCGGCTCCTTCTGCTCCCCCGGAGCAGGTGTTCCTGTCGGATTAAGCGGCTCTCAGTCGGGTATCAATTACCAGCTTAAATTGAATGGCAACAATACAGGTGCTTCGCTTGCGGGTACGGGCTCTGCTCTTGATTTTGGTAACCAGACTGTTTCCGGCACGTATACCGTGGTTGCCACTGATGCGGGTTCGGCATGCTCAGCGACGATGACGGGTTCCGCTGTCGTTGCTGCCAATTCGACTCCTGCGGCATTTGCTGTTACAGGCGGCGGTTCGTACTGCACTCCGGGTCCCGGCGTG
>JAKOXM010000406.1 GCA_029781095.1 Bacteroidota bacterium | reverse complement strand
TCCGTCTTTTTTTTGCGACACCTTGTCCAGCGGGAGATGGAGTAAGATTTCGTTTTTCAGGGCTTCCACAAGTCGTTGTTTCACGAGGTGACGGTGCGTAACGAGGCTTACCTCCCGGACGGGTTCCGGATGGGCAAATCGCTTCACTTTGCGCCTCTGTTCGTCTGTGAGGTAGCCTGTCGCCAACTCCGGAAGGATCGTTATGCCGTTTTGGGCATCCACCAGCCGCTTCAGGGTTTCAAGACTGCCAGCCTCGTATTCGACCGAAAGCCGGTCTTTTTGCCGGAGTTCGCAAATGTTCATGATCTGAGACCGGAAGCAATGACCTTCTTCCAGCAGCCACAAGTGATTGGGATCAATATCCTCGGGCAGTAAAAACTCCTTCCGGTAATCGTAACCGGAGTATACCACAAACGCTTCATAGAAAAGCGGATCTTCCCGGAGCGTGTTTTCCTGCAGGGGCGTAACCAGTATGGCAACATCCAGCAGCCCTTTTTGCAGGAATTCTATGAGCGAGGAAGTCGTACGTTCCGTGATTTTCAACCGTATTTCGGGGTGTGTGTCCATAAATGACTGTAAAAACAGCGGCAGGAGGTATGGCGAAAGGGTAGGTATGATGCCGATCCGCAGATCGCCGCTCAGGCTGTTTTCCTCTTCCTTTGCAATTTCGCGAAAACGCGCGGCTTCCCGCAATACAACGCGCGCCTGTGCAATCAGTGCCTCACCCGCATGCGTAGGTACAACGGGCTGGCGGCTCCGGTCAAAAATCTTGACGCCGATCTCTTCTTCCAGTTTCTGGATCATCATACTCAGCGTGGGCTGTGTGACGTGGCATTGCTCCGCTGCCTTGGCAAAGTGCCGGTGAACGTCGACGGCCAGAACGTATTCAAGTTGTTGAAAATTCATGCGGCCAATATATAGGCATTGCTTATTAAATCATAAAAAATATCAGTTTGATTTATTGTAAAATCAAGCGGACCTTTGGTAAATAATTTTAGGTTACTACTATTCAAACCCGTGTAATACTGTACGCTCATACAGTTGGTGGTAAAAAGAGCAACGCCGGTTTTGAGATTGGCATGCGATGATACCACCTTTCCACCCGATCGTTTACCAAATATCTGCCAACAATTGGTCCTGCCGGTTCCTTTGTCAAAAGGGAGCCGGTTTATTGTTTTGCCAAAGTAAACCGGTTAAGTCCCAAGCGGAAAACCCGGAGTTGAAGATAATGTTTGAGCGTTATTTACATTGAAGACAATAGCTTAACGGCAAAGCATTTGGTTGACCTGGCCGAATAGCTGGAAAAAAAGACGCGTCATTCCCGCTGGAACGACGCGTCTCCGAATAAACACCGGGATCATGAAAAATGAGTCCGGCGTTATGGAACCCGCAGGTCTTACCTTACAAGGACCAGTTTCTGAAAGTAACTTCTGGAATCCTTTTCAATTTTCAGGTAATACAGCCCGTCATTGAACTCCTGCAAATCCAGTTTTGAATTTTGTTGTGCAATGGTAAAAGACTTTAGGAGTTTGCCGCTTGCATCGAACACGGACAAGTGAACAGGGGCGTTTGAAAATTCGGAAAATGCTATCGTACAAAAATCAGCGGCAGGGTTCGGGTATATATGAATACCCCCCTTTGACGCTTCCAGATTTTCAACATCCACCAGGCCGCCGAACTTAATATCATCCCAGTAGTAGGTCTTTTCGCCCGCCATGGCCCCGGTAGTGCCGAAAGTGAAGAAGATGGAGACTTTGTTGTAAGTGCTCGCCAGGTTCAGTGCTGCTGTGCCCGGAGCCTGATTGCTGAAATT
>JAKOXM010000373.1 GCA_029781095.1 Bacteroidota bacterium | reverse complement strand
CAACTCCATGCTTTTTTGCAAGCTTTGGAATCAAATTTCGCGGAATGAACTGGAAAAACTGCTTGAGAACGGTTATGGTACTTCGTAGCGGATTCATGCTGCCTCCTTTGTTTTTTGGCTTTTACTTACCCAATAAGGTAGCATGAGTTCGCATTTTTACTTTTTTACCATCGAAAATTTTCATCCTATGGGATGGCTGTGAAAATTTTCCGCGTTTCCCGTGTTTTCCGTGGACAAAAAATAGATTCTGATTGCCGATCATTGGGAAAAGTCAACTGCTTTTTTAGAGTTAAGCGCCTACAGCGTACAAAGTGAAAATAATTCGGCTGATCGCCAGAGCGCACAAACCGATTTATTTTTCCCAATCCGGTCCTTTTTGAATTTCGACCGGGAAAATCCGGGTTGCAATATTTTCCGGGATTTTCCTTCTGCTTGTCAGGGTAACCGTCAAATTGCAATTCCCGAGGGGAATGTCTTGCAGCTGGAACGAATCGCCCTGGAATACACTTATTACTTTGCCCGAAGTATCCTGAAGTTCCGAGCAAATGGTATACCCCCCCGGCTCCCAGGTGTCAACCCGCTCAATGCCTGGCCTGACAGTGTAAAGCTGTTCTTCGCCAAATCCGGCAGTATGTATTTTCACCGCATCACCCAGGTTGAATAACGAGGAATTGATTTTTATTTCGACTCCGCCGTGTTCGGGAGGGGATTGCAGATGAAAAAAATGCACCCGGCTGCGTTTTTCCGGTTGCGATTTGAATATATGCATTCCACTTTGTACCGGTTCCCTGAAAAGTTCGTCTGAGGAAGAATCAACCCGTCCTTCGATCAAATTGTCCATAGCGTTGTCATGCTCGGCATTGGCTACCGCGTAACAACTTACTACCGGGCGGTCTTTGCTCATTTGGTTCCGGAATGGCACATTGAAGACTATGCATTCGTTGTCGCCGGAAAGACGGGCCAGAGCAAGCAGGCGTCTCCCCTTCAGGCGGGAGTCGGCACAAAACATTGATTTCGGCCAGAAGAAAGTGGTGGTGCATTCCACTCCGCCATCAGGCAGGGGTATGAGTTCATTTTTGGACTGCAGTTGTTTCACATTGCGCAATTCCGGATCAAGGAAAAGTTCCATCCACCATGCCCGCACGGTTGGATTGCTTCGTGCAGAAGCGGGTTTCCCCTCGCGGAAGTTGAGCCGGTAACGCTCCACACCAGGAGTTTTGTTGAAAGACAGCCAGCCCAGCCTCCGGAAACGATTTTCGGAGGCCGGGGCAAACCATCTTGAAGTGAAGCCGTCCGGGATGCGGATGTGTCTTCCACTAGTGGCCAGATGCCGGTCAGCATGAGGCTCAAGATCATATCGCCAGTCAAGCGAAAAAGGCACATCTGCCCCATCTTCGCCAATCAGACGAATGCTGTCAGAATCACATTTCAGCTCGCTGCAATCAACAAAAAAAATTTGTTGTGTTCCTGTTCCCGCGATCAATTCGATGCTCTGTTCGTGCGCCAACCCAGTCAACACCGGCAGCAATCCGAAAAGCAGCAGCAAGATTTTCATTTATCCCCCCATGGCGAATGAATGGTTTCAAGTTTGAATGACTGTCTTTCGTCTTTATACCGGCATTCTATTTCACTGGCGGGCTGCGGCGGCAGGTCGATCGTGAACTGGCGGGAGACAGTGAATTTTTCCGAGACGGACTTGCCGCCGCAGTGCACAATAATTTCCAATGGCATGTCGGGTTGTTCCGTTATCCTGCCGATGATACGAATCGGGTCGTTTGGATAAAGGAGAGGTGACGCCGGGAACACGGTCAGCAGCTGCACGGGGGTGAAAATCCTGGTACACCGCAATACTTCTCTGCCGCCGGCATTGAGCGCAAGTACGTTGGCGGTGGCTCGACCGGCTTGATGGGTGGCATATAACTGCAAAGTCCTTGTCTCTCCCGGCTGCAGAATCAAAGCGACCGGTTCGATGTTGAAACTGCCGGCCAGTTCAACTGCCTTGCCGGAGATGTTTTGCAGCGTCACTGCAAAAGGTTGCTTTCCTGAACTTGTCGAGGCTCGAAACGACTTCAGAATGACCGGATATTCACCTGGCAGGGTGAAACGTTGCCAGGTCATCGGCTTATGGTACTCTCCCCAGGCGCTGCAGGCATCACGGGTTTGCGATACGTAACTTCCCACCGCCATTCCGATTTCATTACGCGGATTTTCGCCCAGATTGAGAGACGCCAGCGGAATTTTCAAGGCGATTTGGTAACTGCCATCGCCATAACTGCCGGTAGCAGTCGCACCGGAGTCCCATTCCAGCCGCGAGAACATCTGAGCATCCCGGTAATGATCGAAAATTGCGCCGTTCACATTGGCGATAATCTGGTAAAATGCGCGTTGCCGCCCATCGGTATCAAGGAACACCTCCAGTGTATCATCCTGATAGACTTCCTGGTCGTGCTCGGTATGCTGGGCGCTTCGTTTGTCGACACCAGGATGTTCCGCAATCAAAGAAACGTTCAAGTGAGTATCGTCACGCCAAACCTTTGCCGTAGCCTGGCGAGAAGAACCCCCATAAATGAAATCTTTGGTAAAAAGTGCGTTTTTTTCACCAAAGGGAATTTCCCTTGCCCAAAGCGGCAAGGCTGCTAATAGAAGAAAGAGTATGATGCTCATTTTTTCCCCTCCAGACCCATGATCAGGGTGGCTATTTTCCAGCGATAACGTTCAAAGGAAAAACCGTTCCATTCATCGGTACTGACAACTGCCGTGGCCTCAATTCCGTCAAATTTGGTGAGATGATATTTTCGCTGGTCAACATGAATGCGGGCAGCCAGATCGCTGAGAAATTGTTTTGCCATCTGGTATTCTTT